>JAACEU010000133.1 GCA_011682355.1 Nitrospirota bacterium
ATTTCTATAGAATAAAACTCCAGATTTAAAGGGTTTTTCTATGAAAAAGTTAACGCCAATGATGGCGCAATACAAGGCAATAAAGGAGAAATACAGTGATTGTATTTTGATGTTTAGGATGGGTGATTTTTATGAGATGTTTTTTGAGGATGCGCTTGTCGCGGCTGGGATCTTGCAGATTACTTTGACTGCTCGTGGGAAAAACGGGGCGAATAAGGCGCCGATGTGTGGTGTCCCCTTTCATGCGGTGGATCAGTATTTGCCGAAGCTGACGAGGGCCGGGAAGAAGGTCGCGGTGTGTGATCAGATTACGGAGCCGACGGGGAAAGGAATTGTGGAGAGAGAAGTTGTTAGGGTTGTGACTCCGGGGACGACTTTTGATGAAGGACTGTTGGATCGGAATGCGAATAATTATGTGGCTTGTGTGGTTGAAGTGCCTATGCGTGCCGGTGATGGTGCGCATTTTGGTTTTGCGTACGCGGATGTGACAACCGGAGATTTTCGTGTGACTGAGTTTGAAAAGTTTAGTGAATTGGAAAATGAAATGCAGAGAGTTGATGCGGCAGAGTGTATTTGCGCAGAGGAATTAACCGCTCGTGTGAAACAAGGTTATGTTTTTCCATATTCTTATATGAAAGATGCTGATGTGGCTTTGAAAGAAAGTTTTGGGGTTAAATCCTTGAGTGTTTTTGGGCTGGAGGGTCATGTTTCCGCCACTTTGGCCGCTGGAATGCTTTATGAATATTTGAAAGAAACCCAGAAGACTGATTTGAAACATATTCAGAGGATCGCCTATTATGGCGTGGCAGATTTTATGCCGTTGGATGAGGCTTGTATTAGGAACTTGGAATTGTTTCGGACGAGCCGTGGAGCGAAGGAAGGAAGTTTGGTTTGGGCTATGGATAATGCTGTGACTGCGATGGGTGGACGTTTGCTGAGAAATTGGGTTTTGCATCCTTTGTTGAAAAAGAGTGAGATCGATGTTCGATTGAAGGAGGTTGATAAATTTGTTGGAGATTCGAGTTTGATGAGATCTGTCCGGGAGGAATTGGGAAAAATTTATGATATTGAAAGGTTGTTGAGTCGGTTGAGTTTGGGAACCGGGAATGCGAGAGATCTGGTTGCGATGAAAGATTCCCTAAAAGTTATTCCGAGTTTGAATGAGCTGACGGGGGCCACCGCCACGGCGGGGTCTGCGACTGAAATTACTGAGTTTCCCGAGTTGGTTGCGCTTCTTGAAGAGTCAATTAATGATGAATGTCCTATTTCTGTTCGTGATGGTGGGATGATCCGTGGAGGATATGACAATGAATTGGATGAGTTGAGATCGATTAGCACAGAGGGGAAAACATTTATCAAAGATTTACAGGAAAGGGAGAGCAAGAGGACCGGAATTAGCACGTTGAAGGTGAAGTTTAATAAAGTTTTTGGATATTATATTGAGATTAGCAGAGCGAATGCCGGAAGTGTGCCGGATGATTATGTGAGGAAGCAGACTTTGGTAAATGCGGAGCGATATATTACACCTGAATTGAAGGAATACGAGGAGAAAGTTTTGACTGCTGAGGATAGGATCAAGGAACTTGAATATGAACTTTTCTACAAAATCAGAATGGAAGTCGTGAAGGAATTGGTGAAGCTGCAACAAACTGCGAAAGTGCTGGCGGGGATGGATGTGTACAGTTGTTTTGCTTTTAATGCTGAAAGAGGGGCGTATTGTAGGCCGGAAGTTTCTGAGGCCACCGCCACAGCGGGGTCTGCGAGTGGCATCGAGCTTGTTGGTAGCAGGCATCCGGTTATTGAGAAAATTGGATCGGATTTTGTTCCGAATGATTGTGAGATGAATGCGGATCAGTCGTTTTTGCTGATTACCGGGCCAAATATGGGTGGGAAGTCTACATATTTGAGGCAGGTGGCGTTGTGTGTTTTGATGGCGCAGATTGGGAGTTTTGTTCCTGCGCAGACGGCGAAAATTGGTGTCGTGGATCGGATTTTTACCCGAGTTGGGGCTTCTGACAATCTTGTTGCCGGAGATAGTACTTTTATGGTGGAAATGCAGGAAGCTTCTTATATTTTGAATCATGCAACTGAGCGGAGTTTGATAATTTTGGATGAAGTCGGGCGCGGAACTTCGACTTATGACGGAGTTAGTATTGCTTGGGCGATTATGGAATTTATTCACGATCGGCTTGGTTCGAAAACTCTATTTGCGACTCATTATCACGAATTGATTGAGCTTGCGGATCGGCTTTCTCATGCGAAGAATATGAGCGTTGCTGTTCGGGAAAATGAGAAGGAGGGTGTTGTGTTTTTGTATAAAGTTGTTGAGGGAGGAGTGGATAAGAGTTATGGAATTGAGGTTGCGAAGCTGGCTGGTTTGCCGGTGGATGTTGTGGGGAGGGCACGAGGGGTTTTGAGTGAATTAGAATCGAAAAAAATTACAAAAAAACGTGTGGACCCGAATCAAGTGGAATTGTTTGAAGAAAATCGCGTTCATCGTGAACTTTTGAAAGATTTGAGTGAAGTGGATGTTAATAATTTGACTCCAATTGAAGCTTTGCGAAAATTGAATGAAATGAAAAAGAAGACCGGAAATTAAGACTGAGCATTAAAAGAAGTTGACTTATCCGAAATATAGCTTAAAGTTCCGATATAGTAATTAACTATTAGAATTATGATTGCACAACTTTCTGAAGGGTCTGATGCTCAACTCGCCGATACCGGATTAACAACTTTTTCAGGCATTGGACTTGACTATCATAAATTGCACGACCCCGAAAGAACATGGGGAGACCCTTTACAAATGGAAAGTGCTTTGGTCAACACCTCTTGTCCCG
>JAACEU010000134.1 GCA_011682355.1 Nitrospirota bacterium
AACAGCTGGAGGGGCTGGGTTATTTTTTTGTGGAGATTGGGGATGAGGATGATTTGGTTGGGAATTTGAAAACTCAGCTGGAGAAACACAACGATGTTGAGCTTTCGGAAAAGGAATTTGCTCAAGTCTTGAATCATTTGGACAAGGGCAATGTTTTTGAAAAGGCGAAAGTTTTGCGCGATAAAATGCATCTTACGAGAGATGACGGCACGAGCAAGTATTTGGAATTTATCAATCAAAAAGAATGGTGCCATAATCAATACCAAATGACCAGTCAGGTGGCGATGGAGGGCAAGTATAAAAATCGCTACGATGTGACTATTTTGATAAATGGCTTGCCTTTGGTTCAGATTGAATTAAAAAGGAGGGGGCTGGAATTGAAAGAGGCGTTTAATCAAACCAATCGTTATCAGCGGCATTCTTTTTGCGCTTCGCGCGGGCTTTTTCAATATATTCAAATTTTCGTTATCTCTAACGGGGTAAATACAAAATATTACGCCAACAATAAAAAGCAGTCTTTCAAGCAGACTTTTTTCTGGGCGGACGAGAAAAATAATAACATTACAAAGTTGGAAGAATTCGCGAAAGCGTTTCTTGAGCCGTGCCATTTGTCTAAAATGATTACAAAATATATCGTATTGGCTGAAACTGATAAAATTTTGATGGTGTTTCGTCCGTATCAATATTACGCGACAGAAGCGATTATTGAAAAAGCAAACAATGGCGGCAAGAATGGATATATTTGGCATACGACAGGATCCGGAAAAACTTTGACTTCTTTTAAGGCGAGCCAGATTTTAATGAATTTGCCGGATGTTTCCAAGGTTGTTTTTGTGGTTGACAGGAAAGATTTGGATTATCAGACGAACAAAGAATTCAATTCCTTTTCCAAGGGAAGCATTGACGGGACGGATAACACCAAAAAACTGGTTGAGCAGTTTGAAGACAGTAATATAAAATTGATTGTGACGACAATTCAAAAACTCAATACGGCGATTTCCAAAGGGAGATACTCCAAGAAGATGGAGGAGCTGAAAGACAAGAAGATTATTTTTATTTTTGACGAATGTCACAGAAGCCAGTTTGGGGAAACTCACAAAAGAATCAAAGAGTTTTTTAATAATCATCAGATGTTTGGCTTTACGGGAACGCCGATTTTGGCTGAGAATTCCGTAAACGGAAAAACTACAAAAGAATTGTTTGGCGACCAGCTGCACAGTTATGTTATTACGGACGCTATTGGAGATGAAAATGTTTTGAAGTTTGCCGTTGAATATGTGGGGCGTTATAAACAAAAAGAGGGGAGCCGTATGAATGTGGATATTGAGGTTGAGGACATAGACAGGCGGGAGCTTTTGGAATCTCCGGAGCGTTTGGAGAAAATTGTTGATTATATTATAGAAAATCATGGCAGGAAAACTCACAGCCGTGATTTTACGGGGATGTTTTGTGTGGGAAGCGTTGATACCTTGATTAAATATTACAAGCTTTTTGATGCCAAGAAAAAGGAGGGAGAGCATAATCTGAAAATCGCCACAATTTTTTCTTATACCACCAACGAGGATGACAAAGACGCTAACGGTCTTTTGGATGTTGATGTTTTGGATATTGGCGATGGATCGTCCGTGAATAAGCACACTCGGGAGCATTTGGATGATTTTATTGAAGATTACAATAAAATGTACGGCACAAAGTTTTCCACCAAAGACAGCCAGTCTTTTTATAACTACTACAATGACATCGCGAAAAAGGTTAAAGAAAGAAAAATTGATATTTTGCTTGTGGTGAATATGTTTTTGACCGGTTTTGACAGCAAAACTTTAAATACTTTGTATGTTGATAAAAATTTGCGATATCACGGATTGATTCAGGCGTTCTCGCGAACAAACAGAATTTTGAATGAGCAGAAATCGCAGGGCAATATCGTGTGTTTCAGAAATCTGAAGAAAAAGACTGATGAGGCAGTTGCTTTGTTTTCAAACAAAAACGCCAAAGAAACTATTTTCATAGAGCCGTATGAGGAGTATGTGCGGAAATTTAATATAGCTTTTGCTGATTTGCTTAGAATTGCGCCGACTGTTGCAAGTGTTAATGAGCTGAAAGATGAAAATGAAGAGCTGAAATTTGTGATGGCTTTTCGGGAATTGATGCGCTTGAAGAATGTGCTGGGAAGTTTCGCTGATTTTTCTTTCGCTGATCTGGCGACAAGTGAACAGAATTATGAAGATTACAAAAGCAAGTATTTGGATATTTACGACAAGGTTCGGACAAGCGAGAGCTTAGAGAAAGTATCAATTTTAGAAGATGTTGATTTTGAATTGGAGCTTATTCATCGCGATGAAATAAATGTCGCGTATATTTTGCAGTTGCTGGCTAATTTGGTGGACGCGCCCGATGATAAAAAAGAGGAAAAGAAGAAAGTGATTTTTGATGTTATTTCCCGCGAAGCGCAGTTGAGAAGCAAGAGAGAGTTGATTGAGAAATTTATTGCCGAGAATTTATCGCATATATCTGACTCTAATGATGTCGCAAATTCTTTTGAGTCTTTTATCACCAAAGAGAAGCTCGAGGCGTTTAATAAGTTGGTTGAAGAGGAAAGTTTGGTTTCTGAAAATTTGGAGAAGGTCATTGAAGATTATTTGTTTACCGGCAAAAAACCGCTTCGCCAGGATTTGGCGGAGACTTTACGGGAAAAACCTAAACTGCTGGAACGCAAATCCATTATTGACAGATTGAACAAAAAAATAATGCAATTTGTGGAAATTTTTATTGAGGGGCTGTAAATTGTAAAAACAAACATATTCTCCAAAATCAACCAATGG
>JAACEU010000135.1 GCA_011682355.1 Nitrospirota bacterium
ATTGATTCTGCTTTAGCCATGGCTGATATTCATCCAGAGACAATATCTTATCTTGAAGCTCATGGAACTGGGACGTTAATGGGAGATCCTCTTGAGATTGATGCTTTGAACAAAGCTTATGGAATATACACAGATAAGAAAAATTATTGTGCGATTGGATCCCTTAAGGGGAATATAGGGCATTTGATCGAAGCATCGGGAATAGCGGGGTTTATCAAAACAGTGCTTTCTTTGCATCATGGGTATATTCCTCCCTCTCTTCATTTTGAGACGCCAAATCCAAATATTGATTTTGAAAACAGTCCTTTTTTTGTAAACACAACCTTAAAAAATTGGGATAAAACGGATAACCCACGACGTGCGGGAATAAGTTCATTTGGAATGGGTGGAACAAATGCTCATGTTATTCTCGAAGAAAGTCCTGAAATATTTCCAGTCCTGACTTCAAAAAAACATCATTTGTTTACTCTTTCTGCTAAGAAATCCTCAGCACTAAAGAAGATGGTTTCGAATTTAGAAAATTATCTGAATCAGCATCATTCAACGAGCTTAGAAGATAGTGCATATACATTAAGATTTGGAAGGAACGATTTTGATTACAGGTATTCATTTGTTTGTAAGAATGTTGAAGACGCTATTTCTGAGTTAAATGCATATGAATCTTTTATTCCTCAATCATGTTCTGAAAGGAAAAAAGAAGGCGATCCTTCAATAGTATTTATGTTCACAGGTCAGGGTTCACAATATGTGAATATGGGATTTGATTTGTATCAATCAGAGCCTGTTTTTCGCGAAACTATTGACCAGTGTTTTGCTATTCTAAAATCCCATACTCGAGTTGATTTTCGTGAAATTCTCTATCCATCTGCGGAAAATTTAGAAATTGCTCAAAGTAAACTGAATGAAACAGTCAATGCACAACCAATACTTTTTATTGTTGAATATGCTCTTGTAAAATTATGGAGAACTTGGGGGGTCACTCCTGATGTAATGATTGGCCACAGTTTAGGTGAATATGTGGCTGCGTGTCTTTCAGGTGTACTTACATTAGAAGAAGCCTTAATTCTTGTTGCTTCACGAGGGCAATTAATGCAGGAGATGGACTCAGGTAAAATGCTTGCTGTACCACTATCAGAAGAGGAAATTAAGCCTTTTCTAGAAGAGCATGTGAGCATAGCAGTAGTTAATCATTCAAAGAGTATCGTCCTTTCAGGACCTTCGAATAGCATAGATTCCATCAGCAAGAATCTTGAAGAAAATGGCATAGTTGGTCGAATGCTTAAAACTTCACATGCATTTCATTCTGAGAGTGTTGCGAAAATCATTCCTGAATTTAGAGAAAAACTGAACCAAGTTAATTTCAAGTCTCCTAAAATTCCGTTCATCTCAAATGCTTCAGGAACTTGGATAAAATCAAGCGAGGTAACTTCTGTTGATTATTGGATAAAGCATTTGCGATATACAGTGCAATTTTCGCGAGGCATTCTTGAATTATTATCCAACCCCAATGCAATTTTTATTGAAGTTGGTCCCGGAAAGATACTTTGCAATCTTGTAAAAAGACACGTTACTTCGGATGGCAATCAGAGGATTTCGAGTTCTTTGCCAACTGTGAAAAAAAACGAAGAAGATCGAGAAGTATTGTTAAAAACCTTAGGCCAGCTTTGGTATTATGATGTTCCTATTGACTGGGAGAAAGTATATCAAAAATCAAATCGTGTTCCCCTTCCTACTTATCCTTTTGAAAAAAAGAAGTATTGGATTGAATCTCCTTCGCATTCCCAAGACACCAAAAATGAAGTGAATGCGGAAAAAAAATCAAAAGACATTGATTTATTACCTGATCAAAATATTAAAGCAACTAGTCTTACTGAAGCACCCAAAAAGCTTATGGATATTGAAGAGTTTTTGATAGTGATTTGGAAAGATTTACTAGGACATAAGTCAATTGATAAAAATGATGATTTCTTTCAGCTAGGCGGTGATTCTCTTCTTGCTGTTCAGCTTTTAACAAAATTAGAAAATACATTTAGCTTCAATTTCAATGTTCAAACATTGTTTGAGTTTTCTACGCTTTCCAAGTTATCCCAAGAAATATTCAAAAAAATGTCCTCAGAAGACAGAATTTCAGAGGAAGTTCTTTCTCAACCTTTAATCAAACTAAAAACGGGGAGAAAGGGAAAAAATTTGTTCTTAATACATCCGATTGATGGACATGTTTTTTGTTACAAACAATTAGCGGATGTTCTTGTATCTGACTATACCATATATGGTATTCAATCTCCGAATTATACTCAGGAATCAGCTCTATCTTTTGAATCTTTTGAAAAGCAAGCAGCTTATTACATTCAGGTTATCAAGAAGATTCAAAAGAACTCGCCTTATTTTCTTGGAGGATTTTCTTTTGGTGGTTTGATCGCATATGAAATAGCAAACCAATTATGGGCTAATGATGATTCCATTGGCCTACTAGCTATGATGGATGTCATTCCTCCTGATTCTCAATTAGAGAATGCAAACACTGAAGATCAAATGATCAATCTCTTATTGGATCTCTTTGAGGGAAAACCTGTATCTTCGGATGAATTGAGGGGGCTTTCTAAAGAGGGTAGAATTAAACGGTTGATGCAAAGCATTGGCTTTGGGGAATGGACTTTTTCTCAGCAGGAAAGGGTTTTTAATCAAGTCGTTGATCATTGGAAAAGTTTAAGCAAGTATCAGCTCAAACCCTATCCTGGGAAAATTCTGCTTTTTCAGGCTGAAAACAGATTTGTCCATTCGAAAAATGTTTCTCTGGAAAAAGCTTGGGA
>JAACEU010000136.1 GCA_011682355.1 Nitrospirota bacterium
AGCCAAAAATTGACCCATTAGTATCAAAAATGAAGAAAAGCTTGGCGGAAATCCTAGACCTCAATACAAGACGAATAGGCATCACAGCCACCTCGGGAGAAAAATGTACAGTATTCGGAGAGGGGCTGGGGGTGCAATGTTTTGCCATAGCGTCAATAGTTAAAGAAAAAACCTCAAAATGATAAAACAGACGCAGCAGCGTCCCTACAAACAGAGCGCGAGCAGGGCGAGCATCCGTATCCAAGCTCCGGCAAAGATAAATCTTTGTCTAGACATACTCAGTTCATACCCTTCCGGCTACCACGAAATCCGGACTGTTTTTCATGAACTCCCAAACCTTGCAGACGAGCTGGAAATCTATAAATCAAAAGAACCCGACCATACGTCCGGCCCGTTCCCCGCCGCAGGCGAGGGGACACAGGGCTTAACAAAACAAGCGCCAGAAGGCCGAAGGTCATCCCCTGCGGAAGGACTCCTTATTTCACAGAAAGACAATCTCGCCCACAAAGCTCTAAAACTCCTAAAAAAAGACCAAAATATAACCACGAATGCCAAAATAATCATCCACAAACGCATCCCAATAGCGTCAGGTCTGGGTGGCGCCTCCTCCGACGCCGCGGCCGTCCTAAAGGGCTTAAATGAGCTCTGGGGGCTAAATTTGAGCACAGACGCGCTACTCAATCTCGCCTCCCAGCTCGGAGCCGACGTCCCCTTTTTCATTCTGGGCGGAACCGCCCTCGGCGAACATTACGGAGAAAAATTAACCCCATTAAAGTATATCAACTGCATCAAATTCGAAATTGACAAACCAAAGAAGCGGTCCAAAACTTTGGGATATCCCAAAGTTATTAATGATTCTTCAAATATGTCCAAAACCGCCAAAATGTATGCCTCCCTCGACCTCTCTCTCTGCGGCAAAAACACCGAAAAAACCAAACTCCTTCTCGAAGGAATAGAAAATGAAGACCCGCAACTCATTACCAAAAACCTCCACAACGACTTCGAAACCATCACGCCTCCTCCAAAAAACTATCACCTCACCGGCTCAGGCCCATCAACATTCCAAGCGATTTAGAGATCAAAATTTAGCTCCCCATCCTGTGGCACCATAAAACCACGCGAAGAATCTGCATCGTCGGGTAAAAACAGTCCCAAATCCGCCATTTCATCAGCAGACAATCCCGTATTTACTTCAGCCTCTTCAGAGTTATCTTTCAAGGCCTCATTAACAAGAATCCTTATCCTGCCCCTATGGATCGTGGGGAGGTTATCCGATGCATCAAGAGCATTCTTGATACTTAAAATCAAAGCCGCTCTGTCTTTTGAAGATTCCCTGGTTATTGATTCTCCCAGCAGTGCTTGAAGATGGCAAATACCGCAGTTATTTTGAAAAACATCCATTAGTTTCGCCCCCAAAGCAGTTTTGAAACTTTCCACTTCACTCACGTCCCAGAACAAACCTTCTGAATTTCCGATATTATTCATAATTATTGAATTAATTAACAAGACGCTATTAAACCAAATCACACAAAATTATGCAAGAAAATCTAAAACTCCCCTCGCCCCTTTATTGCCCTGCTCAGCGTCACCTCATCCGCATACTCCAAATCCCCGCCAACCGGCAATCCTCGCGCAATCCGCGTAATCC
The DNA here is from genome assembly GCA_011682355.1 of Nitrospirota bacterium. Taxonomy (GTDB): domain Bacteria; phylum Patescibacteriota; class Gracilibacteria; order UBA1369; family LOWO2-01-FULL-3; genus JAACEU01. The sequence continues at coordinate 1,649 of JAACEU010000136.1, forward strand.
GAACATCAAATTCCTTCAGTTCTTTTTGAATATACAAAGCAGTCGCCTCCCCCTCCAAACTTGGATTTGTAGCCAAAATCACCTCATCCACACCGCCTCGAACTCTCTCAAACAAAGCATCGATCTTCAGCTGATCCGGCCCCACTCCATCAATCGGCGACAACGCCCCGTGAAGTACATGATAAACCCCGTGAAAATCTCGCGTCTTCTCCAAAGCCACCACATCCAACACCTCCTCAACCACACAAATCGTACGCCCGTCCCGCCCCTCATCCGCACAAACCGGACACACATTACTCTCCGCAATATTCCAACATTTCCCACAAAAAACGATTCCATCCTTCAGCCCAATCACCGCCTCCCCAAAATCTTTTATCCGCCCCGGCGGTTGATGCAACAAATAAATAGCTAGTCTTTGAGCCGATTTCGGCCCGATCCCCGGCAATTTACTCAGCTCTTCAATAAGCCGACGAATCGATTTTGGTAACGTATTTTTCATCGCAACCATTCTAGGAACTCCCACCCACAATCACAAGAACCACCACCCAAACAAGGGTTGACAAAAAGGTCGAAAAAGTGAATAGTGTTGGTCTGATTAATTAACTACTCAAATGGAAAAAGAAGAACATCTATTAAAAGTAACCGAAAATCCGCAAGAACAGCTGATAATGCTCTGGATGATGAACTTTATTTATGATAAAGCAAAAGAAGTTGTTGAAAACTTCAAAATATTAAAACAAGAAACGGAAGAAATAGAAAAAATCTTGGTAGCTTTTGAACCGGGCAAAGATAATTTACCGGAACAAGTTGAAGGTTTAAGACCAGCCCATCAAGCTCTGATCAAAGCATTAGAAAATAGCCTTGGCAAACAAATTCCTGAAGAACTTTGTTCAATTCCTGAAGAATTGAGAGATTTTGATGACCTTGTTGAACGAATAACGCAAGCTTTGAAAGGAAATAATGTCGAAGCACTTACGGCCTCAACGGCTGTAGATATTATTCTTGGAGAAACATACATTGATGACCTTGCGATCAGATTTAGATCTTACATAAAAGAACTGGTATTAGATATAATTGACGAAAATGGAGCAGAATTTTTAGATGAAAATGCTGAGGCAGGACTGTTCGATCT
>JAACEU010000137.1 GCA_011682355.1 Nitrospirota bacterium
AAACCGGCTTAAATAAGAAACTGAACTGTAATGTAGAAGGTGCTGAACCCGTTGAAATTCACCATTTTCCCACTTTCCTGGAAGAGTCGGCATTTGTGGCGGAGAAAATTCAGTTTTTGCAAAAAGAAGGTGTTGATTTGGCAGACATTGCAATACTGGTCCGCAATAATAATCATGCGATTCCTTTTACTGATGAGCTCAAATATCTGGGGGTCCCCTACCAGGTTAGAAATCCGAAAGGGCTTATGTCTTTGGCGGAAATAAAGGATTTGATTGCGGTCGCCAAGTTTCTCGCGAATCCGAATGATGATATTGCGATGCTTCGAATATTGAAAATGGACGTCTTTGAAATCCCGATGGCTGAGATATTGGAACTTTTGAATGGAAGCAAGAAAGACCACTTGTTTAAAAACATGGCGATTCCGGGAACTGAAGATCCATTGCATATAATTCATAATTTACTTTTGGAATTGATTGAGTTTTCGAAAAATCATCCTGTAGGAACGGTGCTTAATGAATTTTTAACAAAATCAAAACACCTTAATTTTTTGGTTGAGCATGAAAAATATGAAGAAATGGACAATATTAATCAATTCGCCAGGAGAGTCGCTAAGTTTGAAAGAGAAAGCGAGCATAATTCCGTTGTGAATTTTTCCGAGTATATAGATCTTTTGAATGAAGCCAATGCATCTTTGAACTATGATGATTCACAAGTAAAAGAGGCTGTACAGGTTTTGACATGTCATGGCAGTAAAGGACTGCAGTTCAAATACGTTTTTGTTGTCAATTTGGTCAATCAACGCTTTCCAACCGGCAAAAGATGGGAGCCTTTTTATGTTCCGGAAGAACTGACCCAGGAAATTTTCCCGGAAGGTGACTTTCATTTACAGGAAGAAAGACGACTTTTTTATGTCGCTATGACTCGAGCAAAGGAAAAAGTCTTTTTAACTTATAGCGATCAATATGGAGGCAACAAAAAGTGGAAAATGTCTCCTTTTGTTGGAGAAGTGGAGGACAATGGCAATGGGATACGTACAGATCATTCCGCTGACGAGGATTCCGTAAAGAAGCTGCAGGAGTTTAAGTCTCCGACTTCCCCTATTTTCAATTTACCACCGTTCAAAAGCAAAAGGGTCAGTTATTCACAGTTAAGCACTTTCAAATCGTGTCCGTTGAAATATAGCTACCAGTATGTAATGAAAGTGCCCGTACCTCCATCACATTCATCAAATTTTGGATCCAGCGTCCATGAAACTTTGAATGAGTTTTATGAATTACTGAAAAAGGGAGAGAAAGTTAGTTTGGAAAAGTTGAAGGAGCTTTATGAGAAGAATTGGATTCCTTATGGTTTTGAGAGCAAAGAACATGAGGGGATTCGTTATGATAAAGGGATTTCGATGCTCACGAAGTTCTATGAAACAAATTCCAATCCTTGGGTGATTCCTGCGTTTTTGGAGAGGCCTTTTAATCTAAAACTGGGCGAATACATGCTTTCCGGACGAATAGACCGGATCGACAAGCTGGATGATGGAACATATGAGATGATTGATTATAAGACCGGACGTATGAAATCGAATCCAAATCTAAAGAATGACTTACAGCTTTCAATTTATGCGCTTGCGTGTCGCGATATTTTTGGAATTCAGGCCGGTAAACTCAGTCTTTATTACTTGGAAGATGATGAAAAAATCTCAACCGAAAGAACGGATGAACAGCTTGATAAAATTGTAGATAATGTAGAGGAAATTATTGCAGAATTGAAAAAATCAGATTTCAGTCCAACTCCGGGGTATTTGTGCAGATTTTGTGACTTCAGGTTGATTTGCCCGGCGGTTTAGCCGCTCTTGGTGTATCTGTAATCACCAGGTCAACACCCAATTCATGGATCATTTTCTTGATTCTGCTGTCGTTTGCGCCCCAAACAGCTACTTTTATTCCTTTTCCCTTTATTTTATTGACCAAAGCTTTAGTTGCGAGTGGAGCGGGAATACAAATATAACCATTACTGCTTTTTATTGTCGCCAATATGTCTCTGCCGGGTAAGCCATCCCACATGTTGAATGTGGTTTTGAATTTTTTGCCGACGGATTTTCCATTTACGCTTAATCCTGTTCTTTCCAGTCCTTCAGCTGTGCGAGTTCCGGCTATGGAATCTACCGTACTCAATATGCTTTTGACCCTTTTTCTTCCAATTAACGATATCAACCCACTCATTATTCCGTATTTTGAAGTCGGGAAATAATAATAGATGAGAGGCCGGGCTCCGTTTGATTTTTTAGCTTCTCTTAAAATGGTTTTATCGAATGCCATTATAAAATGTCTGTCTTTTAAGGGTCTGTAGCCTTCTCTGCTCATATAAGTCGCGTCTACTGATTTCATCGCGGTGTCCAGGAGCTTGACCACACCCTTTTCTTTAACATCAAAAAATATAGCCACATCTTGGTTGCCGCTTTCGGCAAAAATATCCAGTGCTTTATCTACGCTCAAAAGGTTCTTTACATCGTTTTTCTTGATTGGATCGTGGGATAAATATAATTTTCCATCCGGACCTTTGCGAAGATCTATTTCTATTTGTTTTTCGCCGCCGTTTAAGGCCGATCTTAATCCTTCAGCAGAATTTTCTCTATGTCTTCCATACCCCAATGATCTGTGGGCAACTACAAATTCATCCATGTTGAATCCTTTTTTTGAAAGCTCCTTTGCTCTCGCGCTAATCTCCTCGTCAAAGGCCGCGGCATCAAAAGTCCCCTCTTCTCCTGCAAGAAAAGCGT
>JAACEU010000138.1 GCA_011682355.1 Nitrospirota bacterium
CTATGGTTTGTTCTTTTGTGGGGAAAATAACTCCAAAAACCTTGTCCGCCTCCTTCAAAAATTTCTCAGCTTCATCAACATCCTCCTTCGTCAACCTACTCACAGAACGAAGACCATTAACAGCCTTAACCAACTCAAAAACAACACCCAACGCACCCGCAACATCAAAATCATTATTCATACATTCTTCAAATTTTTTCCCAAATTCATCAGCATTACCAATGAGACGTTTTGATCCTTTTCCCAAATCAGCCACATCCTTTTTCAATTTCTCATACCCAACTCTCAACCCTCGCACAAATCCATGCAATCTACCCAACGCCGCCTTTGCCTGCTCCAACAATTCATCCGAAAAATCAATTGGATTGCGATAATGCGTCTGTAAAAACATAAACCTCACAACCTGCGGATCATATTTCTCAAAAATCTCCTTCAACGTGGAAAAATTCCCCAAACTCTTACTCATCTTCTCATTATTCACATTGATAAAACCATTATGAATCCAATACTTCGCAAACACTTTTTCATCCAAAGCATCTTTCCTCAACGCGCAAACACTCTGAGCAACTTCGCATTCATGATGAGGAAATTGCAAATCCAAACCGCCACCGTGAATATCAAATTCACGACCAAGATGCTTAAAACTCATTGCACTACACTCTATATGCCATCCTGGCCTTCCTTCGCCCCAAGGACTATCCCAAGCCGGCTCACCCTCCTTCTTGAACTTCCACAACGCGAAATCATAAGGATTCTTCTTTGCTTTATTTACATCCACACGAGCCCCCATTTTTAAATCCTCCAAATTTTGCCCCGACAACTCCCCATATTTCTCAAATTTCGAAACATCAAAATAAACTCCATCTCCATCGATCACATATGCGTATTCTCCCTCCTCCAATTTCCCAATAATTCCCACAACCTCTTCTATATGCTCAGTCGCCCGAGGCTGTAAATCCGGCTTTGCGACTCCCAAAGCTCCATAATCCGCCTCATATTCGGGGATAATCTTATCCGCAAGCTCAGAAACGGAAATCCCTTCCTCTTTCGCCCTATTTATCATTTTGTCATCAATGTCCGTGTAATTTGAAACAAACTTCACATCAAAACCGCAATATTCAAAATATTTCCTGATTACATCAAAAGCAACCGCACTCCTCCCGTGTCCCAAATGCGCAACATCATAAACCGTAGGTCCGCAAACATACATTCCCACTTTTTTATCTTCAATAGGCCTAAATTCCTCTTTCTTCTTCGTTTTTGTATCATAAATCCGAATCATAACATCACAAGCTTATTTAATGCGATCACTATCAGTCTGATTATCAAATCCACCCCTATCAAAGCAATAATTGGCGATAAATCTATCATTCCAATTTTGTGTGGCAATTTGCGCGCCAAGTTTATTATCGGATCTGTGACTTCAAACAAGAAGCGAGAAATCGGACCTCCTCCTCCCGGCTTTCCCATCGTGAACCATGAGACCAAAACTCTACCAATAATTGCGTAGGTTATTAAATTTCCGAGAACAATCAAAAAGTTAATTGCGAATCCTACTATTTGATATTTATCCATAAAAAGCAATTAAACCAAAAAGGATAATATCAAAATCCTAACATCAAAACAATCTATTGATATAGATTTTCAGCGCACTTTTTTTTTGAAGCAACCATATAGAACGCACCACCCAGCAACGAAGCCAAAACCAACCACATAATTTCCGGCCCCGCTTCACTCGTATCACGCTCCATCTCTTCTATAGCCTCCTCACCGGCCGCTCCCATCTCCACTTCCGGCGGAACAACTTCTACAATGTCCGGTCCCGGAGTGCCAGAAACTATATTACTAAAATGTTCACTGGTATTACCTTTTTCATCAACAGCGATTACCGCAAAATAATACTCAACTCCGTTTTTCAGACTAGGGATATACCACGTAGTGGAAGCTGTAAACGTATCCACGGCCTCTGTAAGCTGATTTGGTGTTAATCCGTAATAAACTCTATAATTGGTAATAATATTGTCCAAAGATTGCACAGGACTCCATTCCAGCGTGACTCTATGATCCGAAGATACCACCGTCAAACCGGCAACATCTCCCAAAGCTTCCTCTGTAGAATCCGGCAAAACTCCCACACTTACAGTAGCTTGGTCTTCCAGTTTGTTTTCATTGCCCAATTGATCGACTAATATCAAATCAACTGAATATTCTCCAAATTCTATTGGTGCGGCGAATGATCCTTCGTAATATCCTCCGGTATTATGAACCGTTTCGTAAATATTATCCTGGAACAAAATTGCCGCCTGTGAAAGATCGTCCGAAGTATAGATTTTTGCTGAAATTATAGCTCCGGGATCCACTTCTCCGGCAGGATCAAGAACAACCTGTGTAATTTCCGGTCCGGATGTATCTACTACCACATCAACAATGTCGCTTGTTCCGGTTATTGTGCCAACTTCATTCACAGTAGCCACATAAAAAGCATGGCCACCATCCGCCAACATACTCGTAGTGTATGAAAATTGGCCGGCCGCATTCGCCACCAATGAGGCTATTTCAATATCATTATCAAATATTTTCAAAGCTGAACCGGCAGGAGCCGATCCACTAATTACTTGAATATTATTGCTGTATGTACCGGATGTTGGATTTGTAATGTTTATCGTAGATGCTGAAGAACCTGAAGTTTCTGTAACTACAAAATCATATTCTCCGAACACCGTGACCTCCTCCAAATCACGCG
>JAACEU010000139.1 GCA_011682355.1 Nitrospirota bacterium
GTAATGCTAAGCCGAGAAAACTACATAAAAAGAATTCCCGCCTCTACATTCAGAGCTCAAAGACGTGGAGGAAAAGGAATTATCGGTGGAACCACAAAAGACGATGATGAAATCAAATTAATTAGATTCGCAAACAATCACGACGAATTATTCTATTTCACAAACAAGGGAAGAGTCTTCAAACTTCCGGTTTACGAAATCCCACAAGCTTCAAGACAAGCAAAAGGACAAGCTATTGTAAACCTACTTCAACTACAAGACGGTGAACAAATAACAGCCATCCTAAATTCTCACGAAAATTTCACCGGAGATTGCCTGGTTATGGCCACAAAAAAAGGAAAGGTAAAAAAGACATCTGTAAAAAACTTCACAAATGTTAGAAAATCCGGATTAATAGCAATCAAACTAAGAGATGACGATTCGCTTGAATGGGTCCGTGAAGTGTCAAAAGGCAATGAAATTTTAATCGTCACAAGAAACGGAAAATGCATCAGATTCAACGAAGAAAACGCTCGCCAAATGGGTAGAGCCACACAAGGTGTCCGAGGAATTAGACTAAAAGGAGGAGACATAGTGGTTGAAATGGACGTAATAAAAGACACAGAAAACAGCGAACTTCTGGTTGTAATGGAAAACGGTTTGGGAAAAATGACAAAAACTCAAAACTACAGACTGCAAGCCAGAGGAGGTTCAGGAGTAAAAACCGCGAACATAACAGCAAAGACAGGTGTGATAGTCGGCGCAAAAGTAACCACAAAAGAACTCGACGCAGAACTCATAATCATCTCAAAATCAGGACAAGTAATAAGACTTCACAGCAAAAACATCCCTTCTCAAGGACGAGCAACTCAAGGCGTTTACCTTATGAGAATGAAACCGTCAGACAAAGTTGCATCAATATCTCTATTTGTAATAGCTGAAGAAGAGGTTGAGGAAAAAGATTCTCAAGAAAAATTGGTGGAAGTTAAAAAAGAAAAAGCAGTAAAAGCTTAGCGGCCGGAGCGAGTACCTCATCACAACACTCTATGAAAAGTATCTTAAAAACATTAGCAATAGTTTCGTCTTTCCTGTTGCTAGCCCCTACCGTTTTTGCATATAGCGGCGATATTTCCATCAATAGCCAAAATATCAATTTCTCAACAGGGAATTTCATGGAAGGCTCTCCGGTAAGAATTTATTCAACAGCTACGAACAATAGTAATCAAGACCTTCTTGGCGTTGTCAGATTCTTCGACAACGACGCACAGGTAGGAGGAGACCAGGCAATTTCACTTTTCGCCGGGAAAACAGATGACGTTTTTATAGATTGGGTCCCAACGTATGGAAACCACAAAATTGCAGTAAAAATTTACCCTTGGAAATCGGAAATAGATGATCCATCAAACAATTGGACAGCTACAGAAGTTTTTGCAGTTCAAGATACAGATTATGACGGAATTCCAAATGAAACAGATAACGATGACGACGGAGACGGAGTACCAGATTCAGAAGATGCTTTTTCATTAAACTCAAAAGAACAATATGATACAGACGGTGACGGAATTGGAAATAATGCCGACGAAGATGACGACGGTGACGAAGTACCGGACGAATTTGACGAAATGCCCCTCGACCCAAATGAAACAACCGACACGGACAAAGATGGAATTGGGAACACAGCAGACAACGATGACGATGGTGACGGATTAACAGACGCAGAAGAAGAAAACATAAAGACAGACCCACTCGACACAGACACAGATGACGACACCTATAATGACAAAGAAGATATATTCCCTCTAAACCCAAACGAATGGCTCGACACAGACGCGGACAAACTCGGAAACAACAAAGATACAGACGATGACAACGATGGAATCCCAGACACCGAAGATGATTTTCCACTAAACAAAGGCCCAGTAATCAAATTCACAAATGAAGATTTTGATATAAGCCTATTCGAAACTTATTTATTCGATGCATCACCTTCCTATGATAAAGACGGCGAAATCGTAAGTTATTTATGGGAAATTGATGGAGAAATATTAGAAGGAAACTCAGTCACATATTCATTTAACAAACTCGGTGAGCACGATATTAAACTAACGATAAAAGACGATAGTGGAGAAATCCGATCCCAAGAGTTTCAAGCAAACGTATTGAACACAAGATTTTACACACAATTATTAGCAAGCATGCTGTTAATTCTCCTTGCATTGGTAATATATTTCAAGTATATTTCCGAAGCAAAAATTCCGAATAAAGAACGAGAATGAAAACTGACATCCACCCAAAATACCAAGAAATTACTTTCAAATGCGCTTGTGGCGCTAAGTTCGTTGCAGGATCAACAATTGAAAAAGAGTTTCAAACTGAAATTTGCTCAAATTGTCACCCCTTCTACACCGGTAAACAGAAACTGGTAGATACTTCCGGACGTGTAGATAAATTTAGAGCAAAGATGAAAAAGGCTCAAGAAAAAGCAGAAAAGAACGTAAAAAAAGTTAAAAAAGGTGAAGAGGAGGAAGCAGCAAAAGAAAGTGCCGAAGAAAAAATAGAAGAAAAAGCAGAGAAAAAAACAGAAAAAAAGAAAAAATAATTCCAAAATAGACAAATCTGACTTATACTCTTACTTAAGTTAATTTTTTGCTATGACAGGAAGCTCAATAGGTACAAATTTCAAGGTAACAACATGGGGTGAATCGCATGGACCAGCCATAGGAGCTGTCGTGCAAGGATGCCCACCAAACCTAAAACTCAC
>JAACEU010000140.1 GCA_011682355.1 Nitrospirota bacterium
AACTAGATGTCCAAATTCTGCACTTTTTTCGCGTAAGCCTGTATGAATTTCTTTCTTGGCATAACCTCCGATCCCATCAATGTGTCAAAAACCATATCAGCACGCTCTGCATCCTCAATCGTAACCTTCAACATCGATCGCGTCGCAGGATCCATAGTAGTATCCCAAAGCTGATCAGGATTCATTTCACCGAGACCTTTATACCTCTGAATTTTTATTGTTTGCTCCCCACTTTTCAACTCCTTCATCATTTTTTCTTTTTCCTCTTCATTATATGCGTATCTCATAGTCTTTCCTCTTGAGAGCTTATACAAAGGTGGCTGAGCAATATATATATAACCATCTTCAATTAATTGTTTGAAATATCTGTAGAATAAAGTCAAAACCAGCGTCCTAATGTGGGCTCCATCGACATCCGCATCCGTCATAATTACAACTTTGTGATATCGAAGCTTGGCAACATCAAAAGTTTCACCAATTCCAACTCCAAGAGCTATAACCAAATTTTTAACCTCATTATTAGCCAAAATTCTATCTAATCTAGCCTGTTCCACATTCAAAATCTTACCTCTTAGCGGCAAAATGGCCTGAGTCTCACGATCACGACCCTGCTTGGCACTACCTCCGGCAGAATCTCCCTCGACAATGAACAATTCAGATTCTGAAGGGTCCTTACTCGAGCAATCCGACAACTTTCCCGGCAAAGTCATTCCCTCAAGAGCTCCTTTTCTAATAACAGTATCACGAGCCGCCCTCGCCGCGAGTCTGGCACGAGAAGCCAATAAACATTTCCCGATAATAGCACGAGCATCTGCAGGATTTTCTTCCAAAAACTCATTAAATGCTTCGTTGAAAACGCTTTCAACAGCAGTTCTCATTTCAGCATTACCAAGCTTGGCCTTTGTTTGCCCCTCAAATTGAGGATCTCCCAATTTCACGGAAACAACCGCAGTAAGTCCTTCACGAACATCCTCCGCTGAAAGATTATCATCCTTTTCCTTCAATATATCCGCCTTTCTGGCATAAGCATTGATAGTACGAGTCAAAGCCGCCTTAAATCCGGTAAGATGCATACCACCTTCTGTCGTATGAATATTATTAGCAAATGTATAAATAGTCTCTTGGAATGAATTATTGTATTGAAGTGCAATTTCAATCATTCCTTCGTCAACGTCTCTCTCTATATAAACAATTCCACCTATATTATCTTTATTGTGGTTTAAATGTTGGACATAAGATTTAATACCTCCTTCAAAATAAAATCTGTATTTCTTTCCGCCTTCCCTTTCATCAACAACGGAAATCTGCACACCCTTCGTAAGATATGCTTGTTGCCTTAGTCTATTTAAAATAGTTGGAAAATCAAACTCAATAGTATCAAAAATTTCCTCATCAGGATAAAATGTAATTTTTGTACCGCGAAGATCAGTTTTTCCGGTAATTTTCAACTCATCCCCCGCGTCACCACGATGATATTCTTGGAGATAGATTTTCCCATCTCTATAAACTTCAGCAATAATTTTCTCTGAAAGCGCATTAACCACGCTCACGCCCACACCATGAAGTCCTCCGGAAACTTTGTACCCTCCATCTCCAAATTTACCTCCGGCATGTAAAACAGTCATAACTGTTTCCAAAGCTGACTTTCCGGTTTTTTTATGCTTATCAACCGGAATTCCACGTCCATTATCATAACAAGAAAGACCTCCATCTTTTTGGATAACAACAAAAATCTCCGTACAATATCCCGCCATCGCTTCATCAATGGAATTATCTACTATTTCCCATACCAAATGATGTAAACCACCAACGTCAGTAGACCCGATGTACATTCCCGGTCTTTTACGAACAGCTGACAACCCCTCCAATACTTGTATCTGGTCAGCACTATATTCCTGAACAGCACCTTCTGACATAAAATATTCAAGTTATAACACGGAAAGACCCTATCACAAGAATCAAATCTTGTCATGAGAATTTTACGAAATCCACTATCTTAAAACACCGGCACCGGAAAAATCCTCCTCAGCCGAAGCAAGACTGGATAATTCTTCCAAAGTATATTCACCATCCAAAACTACCGGCTCACCATTTACCTCCAAATACAAATTGATAACTTTTTCACCATTCATCACAAAATCAAACGTAGCGACAATATCACTAGAGTCCTGCTTACTAACTTCTTCGATTCTATAAATTGCATTCAATTCATCAACAACGCTCACATCCTCCATTATTATATCGAATCCGTAACCGGCAATAAGTTCCGCTATATAAAGCCTTGCCGCTCTCTTCGCAACACTTTCAACAGTAATCTCCTCATCGTCCCCCAAATCCACTTCAGCCAAATCCGCAAATCGTTCCTGTAACAAATCCAATAAATTATTAATTTTTACAGCTCTATCAGAAACCAGCTCATTATAAGTGTAAACCTCGCTCAACAACTCCTTGTCTCTATCATAAACCGCATCAAACGGATAACCGCCAATCACTCCCCTAACTACAACATATCTTTCATCCGAAGACGCCAACTCATCCACTTTTACTTCACTCACCTCTTCATTCTCCAAGAAAACAGCCTCCACCTGAGCCATCACATCCTCTACAGTCACCTCAACAACCACTTCTCCCAAAACTTCTTCTTGAATATTTATAAAATCCCAAATCTTATCCTTTTCTTCCAAATAAGTTTCATATCGATCCTGATGAGTTAATCCATAAGTCTTCGAAAT
>JAACEU010000141.1 GCA_011682355.1 Nitrospirota bacterium
GTCGAGAAATATTTTTCAGATCTTCACTTATTTTCCATCCTCCGCCATATTTTTCTTCTGTTGCTATAATTGATGCATTTAAAGAATTAAATTTGCCAATTAAAATTGATTTCTCATCTGGAAAAAATTGCCAAATCGTCGGGTCAATTACGTAAATTTTATTATTTTCATCAATTACGACTAATATATCATGTGACTTTTGTGTCCCACAAACATCATCGCCTTTTAATATAAAACAGTGTATATTTTTTTCACTTTCCTTAATCCAGCTTGCGACCAAGCGGGATAGTTCACTACAAGAATACTCCAAAAGAGCCGATTTCTCTGATCGACGGTTTTTGGGTAATAACTCAAGAATTCTATCTTGTATTTTTTTAATATTTTCTTTATTCATGTCTTATATTATTTGCTTAAAAACTATTAAATGCAATGTTTAGTTTTTATAAAATGCGGTGCCCCCAAATGGGAGCACCGCGGTCGATGGGCTACTTGCCCTGGCAGCCGGCTTTGCCGCAGGAGTTCATGGTTATCTTGCATTTTGAAGATGCAATGATCGTGGGCTTAGTGAACTTCATGATTGTCCTTCTTTCCTATGGATTGACTGAAGATGTGGGCCTCGGTCGGAAACACTCCAGCCTTTTTTCTTTCCTCGGCCACTACTTTGGCAATCGAGGAACATCCGTAGACATCATCGTCTTCTAATTGTGCTAGACCGGGACAACGAGTGCAGTAACGGAACAGGTCACAGCTTCCACACTTCTTCAGGTCTCGCAACCTAATTCCTCTGATCCGGTTGAATTTAGGAGACTCTCTCCAGATCTCAAGAAGCGGCTTTTCTAAAATATTACCGCCTATGACTGACCATTGATTGCAAACATAGACATTGCCATCCGGATCAATTGCTCCTCCGTTAAACACTGTGTCGCAGGGTATGCAATCAAGATTTTCCATGAAATGCACTGGTTTTGTGCTTTGTGTCACAACGTCAGGATCTGAAATAAGTTCGTGCAGTTGATCCTGTGTTAATCTGCACTTGTGAGTGTCGCAATCGCCATTGTTCTTGGCAGTTATTGCTAGGGTATACTGGACATTAACTCCCAGATCAGCAGCGAGTTGTTTTGTTTCATCTATACTCCCCGCAGTCATGTTCATCAAGGGACACTTGATCCGTACAGCCATGCCCACTCTCAGCATTTCTTGGATTGCTGCGACGCTTTTCTCGAAAGAGCAGGGAATCCTAGTGACGGCATCGTGGATCTGTGGATCTGCACAGTATATACTCACGTGAACTTCGTCGACATAGAGATCTCGCAAACGAGCTATCTGTTCCTTATTGATCAGATTACCGTTAGTAAAGATACTTGTTGACAATCTTCTCTTGCGTGCCGACTCAACTATTTCCATGAAATCAGCACGAGTGAATGGTTCTCCGCCTGTCAGGATAACATAGAATGTTCCCGCTTGTACCATCTGGTCGAAAAGATTGTCGTATTGCGCAAGAGTCAGTCCACGCTTGGAGTGCTGGCTCAAGCAGCAATGTATGCAATTCTCATTGCATGTGTGACAAACCTCAACCAAAACAGAACTCGGCAGAATCAGTTGCTTACTCAAAGCGGTAATATCAGCTAACTGAAGCTCTCTAGCAGGCACTTACCATCACCCCCTTAAACGACTTATCCGACAGATCAATCACGCCAGCATCTACCAACGTGGTTATGAATTCAATAACACAAGATGCTATCTCTTCCTTGCTCCCCTCAAAAAACGAGCAACATATTTCCGAGATCTGATCCTGTGTTCTGCAGCCATTGATCTGATCCCAGATAAAGCTACCCACTGGGTCAAGCTTTAGGAGATTTCGCGTATCTTCCCTGAATATAAAGGCGTTGCCTTCAATGGTTCGGCACGCAACGTTTATCCCTTTAGCAACATATTTTTGCATCAGACAGTTCTCCTCTCTCGCCAACCGAATGCGTTAATTGCTGTTGCTATTTTATCCTTTTATCTATATTATATCAATGATTGTATGTAAAAAAGCTGAAAGTAATAGCTTAAAGCAATATGGAAAGCAGTCAATGACTCAGATCTTTTATTCTCATTTTCGTAATATAAACATTCTCATTCGAATTCATTATTATAGTTCTGACTTGCAATACTGCGTTCCACCAGGAGTTTTTGATTTGCATTTCTAATATGATGATGATGTTATATATTTGTATGGTTAAGTATCCTGATAGGAATGGCCCGTTTCCCACGAACGGGCCATTCTGCCCAAAAACACGAGGAGCTTCGCACATTCGCGAGCTCCTCTTTTCATTGTCAAAAATCTAAAGTCCTGCGCCACAAAAAAGTCATAAACAAGAATTTGACAAAAAATAAAAATTATATTACAATGATAATGTCCTCAGTTTCGTAGCGGAATGCCAAAGTGAGATTCGGTATTCCAACCCCGAAGCACACATGGTCGTGCTTCACAGCCCAGCCCCAAGGTGCCATCAAGCACTTTGGGGCCATTCTATATCTAGAACTCTACTCCCCAAAAAGAACATAAAACGCAAGTAATATAAAAACTAAACCAAGTAATTTCCAAAAAGTATACATCCCGCCCCCGCCAAGATTTCTTTCGACATAGGAAATTCTTAAACCACTATGTTCTGTGATCCATTTGCAATAATAGATCAAAGCAAAACCCAAAATCAAACTACCCAAAAAAATTAAATACTTCAT
>JAACEU010000142.1 GCA_011682355.1 Nitrospirota bacterium
AGCCCCCAGTTCAAGTGCAATCCGCACATCCTCCCCATTTTTCACTCCGGCTCCAACCAACACCTTCCCCTCCCCCAATTTTTCAACAGAATTTTTGATAACATCCGGATTCGCCTTCGAAACACTCACATCTCCTCCGATCAACTCCGGCGGCTCAACCGCAACCAAATCCGGTCCATATCCCACAATTCTCTCCGCCGCCTCCGCGTCATTTGCACACGCCACAACAAAAAGCCCAACATCTTTCGCACGATCTATACTCGCCTTCAAAGTTTCATCATCAATTTGATATTCAGCATGATTCAACAAAGTCCCAACAGCCCCAACATCCCTCACCGCATCCGGCAAAATATGCCCGGTATAAGAACCAAATGAAACCGCATCCACATGTTGCGCAAAAACGGGAATATCCACATTTTTACAAACTTCCGCTAGCTCAACAATATTTACAGCAACAGCAATATTCGCACCTGTCTCTTTCGCTATTTTTTCATGACATTTCGCAAGTTCCACTGCACTACTAACTCGAACCAGCGCACCCGGATCTTCATTTCCGGTCGCCTGTTCGTAAAGTTTAAAATTTACAATAATTATCGGTAATTCCATAATGCAAATATACACAAAAACCGACCCCAAACAAGTTGACCTTTGAGGCTATTTTTGCTATAATGATATAATCGAAATTAAAAATATATCCAAAAACAAAAATAAACATAAAAAATATGAATAATTTTCCAGAAAATAGATTAGTACAAATGAATCTTAAATCCGAACCTGACAAAGCTCCTGTTGCCGCACCAAAAGCAAAACTCGACACACCGCAAAAACTCGAAACAGCAAAAAGAAAACTACGTGGAGAAAAAGTGAAACAAAGACAACAAGTCGAACCGGAACGCGGAGAAAAAAATCCAAAAGAAGCAGAGATAGACAAATATCTGGACAAGATGGACTCCAAAAAGTTTGCGGAGATGATGAAAGAAGGATCAGTGAAAGTGAATGTTGCCGGAAAAGAAGAAGTAGGATTGATTAGCACATTCACAACAGATCAAGTCGACAAAGTTGTGGGACATGCGGTAAAAAATCCAAAAGATTTAAAAACATTTGTTGACGAACTAGAAATTCAAATCACGGTTTTCAAATTTAGTATCGGACAACTCAGCGACAAATCCAGAACTGCATTAATCAAAGCATCAAAAGAAAAACCGGCAGAATTAAAAACTCTGTTTGAAAACCTTTTGGCAACAAACATTTCAACCGATCAAACCATTGCAACTATAGAAAAAAACTTCAAGTCTGACAAAGCACTGGTAGAATCAATAACCCAAACAGTTCTAGCCAGAAAAAATTTATTTCAAAAATTGTCCCCGACAAGCATCGCAACACTTTTGAATGCGGCCGATAACGCTACCAAAATTTTCGAGCAACTGGACAACAGAAAAATATCAGGACTTCTTTTCACCCAGTTAAAGTCTGAAATGAAAACCAACATAATCCGACCATTGATAATGAACATAGAAGATCTTGATGGAGTTTCACTCGAAAACGTGATTCTTTTTGCTTATGCAAATCCAGATCATTTAAATACTCTGATCCTGAAACTTACCGAAAACCCAAAACTGATTGGAAAGATCGGACTTGCCGGATGCATCAAGCTATTGGTTGAAACCTTCGGAAAAAAAGGCCAAGAAAAGTTACAAGAACAACTTCTTAAAAACATTTCCGGAGCAAACAAACTTTCAATTTATCGAATAAAATCAATTGATATCAAAATCAGATTGGCAATTTATGAAAGTTTCGATGTCGAGATGAAGAAAAAAGCTGAAAAACCTAAAACCGCAGACCAATTGCGAAAAGGAAATTTAGAATTATTGAAAAAAGAAAGCGCAGAATATTTAAAGAAATATAGAACAGGAGAACAAAAAATCGCCTCAGTACCTGGACTTGACATTGTTAGAAGAGACATCGTATTTAATATTGCCGGAGTAAAAAGAAGTTTCAAAAAAAGTTCAAAATTCTTAACAGAACTGGCAAAACCGGAATACGATTCAGCCTTGAAAGTAAAACTGGCTTGCTACAAAGAACTTTTACGAATCATCATCGCCGACAAGAGTTACACCAAAGGTGCAAGATACAACTGGCACAACATCGCAAGCAACGAAAAATACACAATATCAAACACTGAACTGGACACAAGCATCGCAAAATATTCAGGATCTATCACAACACTCGAAAAAGGAGACAAAGCCCCGGACAAAAGAACAATAGCCGGAAAAGTGACAGTTACACCTGCAACAGCAAAAACCTCAAAGAAACCAAAAGCTTCCCCGGAAGCACTGAAAGAAGCTGAAAGATCCAAAAAACTAGTTGCAAAATTACAAAAAGTCCCTGGGAGCGAAAACTATACATTCCACATAATTACAGAGCCAAACCTCATAAGGGTGAATAGTAAAAAAGACAATACAACAATAGTGTTCATAGAACCAAACACAAAAAATCCTGACGAAATGATTTGTTCTTTCTATAGACATTTTAAAG
This sequence comes from Nitrospirota bacterium, assembly GCA_011682355.1. Lineage (GTDB taxonomy): Bacteria > Patescibacteriota > Gracilibacteria > UBA1369 > LOWO2-01-FULL-3 > JAACEU01. Next base: position 2,536 of record JAACEU010000142.1, read on the forward strand.
GATTGTTTAGATCCACAAGACCAGAAGTAGTTATTACAAAAATAATCGACACTGAAAAATCTGCATTAAGTTTTGCAAAACAAAGAATTACAAAACTAGAAAAAATAAAAGGTGGAGATAAATACAAATTTATAGCTCTTAGTAATGGAAATATCGACGTATATGGCAAAAAAACTAATA
>JAACEU010000143.1 GCA_011682355.1 Nitrospirota bacterium
CGGCAAGCTTTTGCAGAATTGTACGGATTGCGTGGATAGTTCTTACGTTTATGATAGTGAAATTTGCTATGGCTGCTTTAACGTTAGAGCTCTATATAATTGTATATTTGTTTATAATTCTTCGAATTCTAGTGACTGTTTTTACTGCGACAATGTTACAGGCTGTAAAAACTGTTTTCTGTGTACGAATCTGAATGGGAAGGAATACTATTTTAAGAATGAAAAATGTACAAAAGATGAATACCAGGACAAAATCAAAGAGTACGTTGCTGGATATGAAGCGCAGAAAAAAGCCCTAACAGAATTTAGTGGTTTACGAAAAGAAAGCATTTATAAGTATGCGGAAGTGGTGAATTGTGAAAACAGTACTGGAGATTTTTTGAAAAATTCAAAAAATTGTCACAATGCATTTGATGTTGTAGATAGCGAAGATTGTTTGAATTTGCATGTAGGGGTTAAGTGTAAAGATATTTATGATTCCTCAAATATGTACGAAGCTCCAGAGCTTTCATATATGACTTTGGGAGTGATAAAAACTTTTAATTGTCACTTATGTTTGTATGTGTTCAACTCTTCTGACATGTGGTATTGCGATACTTGTTTCAATTGTTCTGATTGTTTCGGCTGTGTTGGATTGAGGAATAAGAAATATTGTATTTTTAATAAACAGTATGACAAGGAACAGTACGAGCAATTAGTTGCACAAATTATCGAAAGTATGCAGAAAAATGGAGAGTGGGGACAATTTTTCCCAAAAAAGAGTTCTCTATTTGGTTATAACGAAACTCTTGCAAATGAATACTTGCCATTAAATAAGGAAGAGGCTTTAGCGAATGGATTTAAGTGGAGTGACTACGAAAAACCATTAGTAGAAGTTTCACAGTCAACAGAGGCTAGTGAGCTCACAGATAAAATCGAAGATGTGCCTGACGACATATTGAAAACGGCAATAAAATGCGAAATCACTGGACGTCCTTTTGTTGTTACTTCTGCTGAATTAAAATTCTACAGGCTTTCAAAGCTTCCACTACCACGAAAGCACCCGGATGTTAGATATGATGAACGTATTGCCTTAAGGAAACCTCGCAAGCTATGGGAAAGGAATTGTGATAAATGTGGGGATTTGGTGAGTAGTGTTTTTGATAAAGAGTCTCCAGAAAAGATTTACTGTGAAAAGTGTTATTTGGAGGAGGTTTATTAAAGTTTACTTTAAGCTAATGTTATACGGCTTTAGGACTGGTTTAATGGGCTGTTTTTTGCTATAATACTTAGATATTTTCATATCTAAACGTATGGCAGATCAGGACCAAGATTCAGGTGATTTAAAAGAAGTGGCAAAGGCACAGGGTTCTGTTGAAAACAAAAATCCTGCGGCGAAAATTTCTACGACCTCTGTAGTTTCTGAGGTTAATAGAGAATTTCAGGAGAAATCCACTCTGAAAAGGGCGGGAGAAATGGGATTGCCTTATATCAATATTGCCAAGACACCTTTGAATGCGGACTTCTTGAGGTTGATTGAATTTGAGGAAGCGCAGAGGGGGCGAATTATTCCTTTCTTTAAAGTTGGGAAAAAGGTCCGTGTAGCTGTGGAGGATTCCGAAAAACCGGAAACGAAAGAGGTTGTGTCTTCATTGGAAGGAAAAGGATTTGAAATTAGTATTAATCTTGCTTCGTCTGCCGGGATTGATGATGCTCTAAAATTTTATCAATCTACTCAAAAATATAGAAAGATTGAGCTGGTGGAGAAAGTGGAAGAAGGCGCGATTGCCACTTATGAAAAGGAGATCGCTCAGTTGAAAGATTTGCCAGTTAAACTGGCTGAGGTTACAGCAGAAGAGGGATTGAATCTGCTGAATGTTGCCGCTTCAAAAACTCATGCATCAGATGTCCACTACGAGCCGGGAGAAAGCGAGGTTATGGTGAGGTTCAGAATTGATGGGGTTTTGCATAAAGTTTTTGACTTGGAGCCAAATGTGTATTCGAAAATTGTTGAGCAAATCAAATATCAATCAAAAATGAAGTTAAACGTGAATACTATTCCTCAGGACGGGAGGTATGTTTTTACTTTTAATGAAAATAAAGTTGCAGTTCGTGTGGCTTCTATTCCAACACCATTTGGTGAATCTTTTGTGTGCAGATATCTTCCTTCCGGACGTAAAGCTATGACATTTGAAGAGCTTGGATTCCATGGAATTGCTCTGAAGAAGATTGAGAAGGCTACAAAAATTTCTCAGGGAATGATACTTGTGACCGGTCCTACGGGAAGTGGTAAATCGACCACTTTGTATTCTTTGCTTGGAGTTATGAATACTCCTGAAAACAAAATCATCACTTTGGAGGATCCGGTCGAATATTACATGAAAGGGGTTACTCAAAGTCAGATTGATGAAAGTCGTGATTATACTTTTGTGACCGGTCTTCGGTCTATTTTGCGGCACGATCCGGACATTGTGATGCTTGGTGAGATCCGTGACATTGAGACTGCGGAGACTGCCGCTCAAGCCGCTCTTACCGGACACGTTCTATTGAGCACTCTTCATACAAATAGCGCAATTGAAGCTATTCCCAGACTTGTGAATATGGGCTTGCCTCCTTTTATGGTTGCTCCCGCTTTAAATACAATTGTTGCACAAAGATTGGTGCGAAAAGTTTGTCCTAATTGCGTAAAGACTGAGGCAATTAGCGAGAGTGAAAAGAAAGAATT
>JAACEU010000144.1 GCA_011682355.1 Nitrospirota bacterium
GCCGAAGGCGCTACGGGCGAGGAGGAGAACCGATTTGATAAAGCCACAGCCACTAGAGAACCCATTTTTGTCGTGTACTGAGGTTAAAAAGAGACAACTTTCGTTAATGCCTTTGCGATTTCCTCTTTACTTACATCATTTACAATATGAGGCAATAGATTATCATCGATCAATATTTCGACGATAGCATTCTCTTCATTCTTTTTATCCATAGCGACAATTTCAAAAAATTGCTCCCGATCGATCCCTTTTAAAGGAATCAAATCTCCAACAACTTCCTCGCAGAGCGCTTCGACTCTTTGTTTTTTGCTCTCAGAGAGCATCCCTCGCAAAAAACTCATCTCACAAGCTATGATGATCCCCATCAAAACAGCCTGACCATGAGGGATCTCATAGTGGGTGCATGCTTCAATCGCATGACCACACGTATGTCCAAAATTTAACGTTTTTCTTAATCCCAAATCGTGTTCATCGGTTTCAATGTAGCTCTTTTTAATCTCTAATGAGCTTTGAATCCATTTACCCCATGAATCCAGATCGCGAGAAAAAAGGCTTTCTTTCTTCTCAAACAATTGATCAAACTTCTTTTCGCCACTAATGATATGGAGCTTAATCACCTCACCAATGCCGCTTCTAAACTCTTTTTCAGAAAGGGATTGCAAAAATTGAAGACAAATCACAATACGCTCAGGAGGATAAAAAGTTCCTAAAAGATTTTTCCTCTTCAAAAAATTCAACGACGTCTTTCCACCAATACAACTATCCGCTTGCGCAAGGAGTGTCGTAGGGTAAAATATCCATGGAATGCCACGAAAATAGATCGATGCCACAAATCCTGCGACATCTTGAAGAATTCCCCCTCCGATGGCGACAAGAGTCGTTCGCCTTTGGCACCGATTTTCTAAGAGTTTCTCGCACATCTTAAAAACATACTGCATTGTTTTGCTCTCTTCTGACACATCAAAAATAAATACCTTTTCAGAGGATAACGCCTTAAACAGCTCGGGATAACAATCATAGATCGCTTGATCAATGACAAAAAAAGACGACTGGCTTGAAAACCCTTGATCGTTTCGCTGAAAGGGGTCTGGCAATTTAGTCTGAATATCAACTCGATAATCGATAAGTTTAGAATGAATGAGCATCGTATGTAAAATCTTCTTTAAAGAGAGGCCATCTCGCTTGTTGCAAGTGGTAATACAGCATCTTCTCCGCTTTGTTTGATGCGCTTTTCAATCATTTGCACCCTTTGCGCATCTGAATGCACCATTCCCTGATATCTTTCAACCCGCCCCTTCAATAGAGCAAGCTCAAATTGATGAGCCAGCTTTAACCCTTCTTGTAACACCTCGATTCCTGAAGTGAGAGAAAAAATGACATAGCGCGTTTCAACAAAATCTAATACGCGATCCTCTAAGAGTTTTGAAATAAAAGAGAGAGAACCTAAAGAGATCGCCCCTCCCATAAATGTCTGATGCTTCTGTTGCTTCATCTTAGTAAACGCTGCTTGCGCAATGAAAAACATTTCATCGCAATCAACACCATCTCTATCCAGATACATCGAACACGCTAAATCATATCTTCCAATGGTCATTCCGGAAAGCTTTTGACACTCGGGAATCTTTAAAATTTGATCGAGCTGTGCCATCGCTAGCTGTGATTCAATATTTACCCCAATGAAAAACGGCGAAATTTGATATGGCTTGACAAACTTTTCATACGCACTGACAAATTTTTTCAAGGCAAAAGGGGATTCAATCATAGGAGCTACAATTTTTTGCACCCCAAGAACCATCGCTTGCTTCATATCATAAATCGCTTCAGGCCCCCCAATTTTTAGATGCAACTCAGCGCCTGCTTTAATACAGAGCTCCTTAATTCGTACAACATCATCAAATGTCGCCCCTTCATCTTCAAATGAGGTTTTAATCCCAATGCAACCGTAGTTTTCAACGAGCTTTTTTAAACAATCCAACGCATTTTTTTCAGAAACATTCATGAATAAGCCTCACCATATTATTACTCCTTTCTCGAAAAAATTTAACATGAGAGTTGAAATGACATTCACTTATGATAAAGAGTGCAGTTATTGTTTCCCAGACTTTATTCTTTTAGTCCATTCGATCTGTTGTTGCACTCTTTGGGTATTTTGATTCCACTCAACATCCGTTTGAGACGATTTAAGATGAGCTACATAAGGTTCCAGATTCCAAAACAACTCATTATTGCTTTCACTCAACATCGGCGGGGAGTCTATCGCAAGTGTTAATAGAGCTTCTATTTCTTTTGCATGATCTCGATAGGCAGAGCGACACAAATAGATCCCTCTAAACCCCATAAAGACAAGCTCCTCCACCATCTTTTCTACAGGCAATGCACTCACCGCTTGTTGCCATACCGCAACTTCTCGTCCCTTCATCGAGCCGAAACTCCAGCGCTGCCTGCGGGAATGCAGCGCCGCTTTAAAATGATCGTAATCCCCAAATTGAGCTCTCTTCCCCCCCTCGGGGAAAACCATGTAAGGAAGTTGAAAAATCATACTATTTTCAGGAAGCGCTGCATCCACTCTTTGAATAAAGCGTTGCTCATTGACGAACTGTTTTTTGATGTTTGTCATCTTATGTTTAATAGCATATGTCGAACTCGTCTGATTCCACACCCCAAATAAAAGCAACACAATCCCATAACACCAATGCGCC
>JAACEU010000016.1 GCA_011682355.1 Nitrospirota bacterium
CCTAAAAGCTGTAAAACAGTACAAAGAAAGAGCAATGACTCCACGAGAAATACGAAAAAAGAACAAAGAATTGGTAAAAAGAATACGAAGATTCAAAAAATGGGTTACAAGCAAATACATCCAGGAATTTTCAGAAACAATTAACAAAATTGAATGGAGAGGTGAAAAACCTAACGCAAAAGCACTGGTTAATGTGTTTATGGGTGGAATTTTCGACAAACTTATTACAAAACTACTGGATAGAAAAAATCCATTAGACTTCAGAAATATCAAGCTCGAAAATATTCCTTCGGGATCTACCCTGCTTTCAGGATCTAGAATTCACAAAAAAGGAAAAGAAGTCAGAGCATTCACAAACACCCTTTCATATGAAGGAACAGAAAGAGGTGCAACTCAAATGCACGGATACGGATTCCTGGAAGGGTATGGAAAAACATACAGCCTCAACAAAGGATCCAAAGAAAACAGACAAATAGCGAAAGTACTACTCGAAACAGCAAGTCCGATCCCAGAAAACAACACAGACCTACTGAAATCTTCATTCGGCCTAAAAATTCTAGGCCTTGGAGCATACAGATTCATAGCGGGCAGTGAAAATTACAAAGCAATGATCGAAATTGTAAAAAATCCCGATCTCGCTACGAGCACGGAAGAAAAATACGACAACGCAATGAAACAATTCAGAGAATTGCTTGAAGCAATCCGTGCGAAACAACAAGTTGGAAAGCCATACATACAAAAAGTCGGAAACTATACAGTCACGATCGACATGAGCGAGACAACCATAAGATCCGGCGCTTTCTCAAAATGTACAAACGCCTCCTTCTACATCTACGAAGGCGGAAAAGCCAAAGTTGAAGGAGAAAGAAAACTAAGAAAAACCAAAGTAATCGGCGCAAGAACAGAATCCGTCCAGGTTGCAAAATCAAGAACCGACATTGCAAGCATCATCTTCAGCGTCGCCGGCGGATTCACACACAAATTTTCGAAGAAACCGAAAGAAGATGGTAAACATCACGAAGGAGGTGCAGGAGAACGGCCTCCAGATGAGGGAAAAGATGCCAACGCAGGCGCATAAAACAATCCAACAAAAATTTGATATAAATAATAATCAAAATAAACATGAAAAACACAAAATCTATCATCATTGGACTAATATGTTCAATCCTGCTCACTGCAACTGTATTCGCAGGAACCTATCCATTAGAAACAAACATGAGTGGGTCAATATACTCTCCTGATCGTTCTGGAGTCGAATATCAACCAGGAATTTTAGGAAATTCTTTCCCTTCGTTTAACAATTTCTACTCTAATCCAAAGATTAATAGCGGAGAAAGAAACGGGCAAGAACGAGTATTTACATTAGCTCAACATTGTTTCTACGACGCAGCTAATAACGATGCACCTTGTGGCCAAGATGCTTACACCAATTATCACGAAGTCCTTCCGGATCAACTACAAGAAGGAGACAAAGTAAGATTCGAGATCTATTTCCACAATAACGGAGAAGATAATTATGAGGGAGGAAGCGAAGGAAGTGCAGATGCGGTAAATGTCGAAATTGGTATGGACTTGAATGACATTGTGATTCAAGCAAGCCCACTTCATTTAGCACCAAAAGGATTTATCTACGCAGATAACAACCAATACGTTACTAACACAAGCAATAGACGTACAAACCAGGTAAACAGTAACGGACATGTAACAAATTCGAACCTTCTTATAAAGGATAGTAATGGAGAAATTATCAGAACAGCATCTGACAGTACATGGATGGAAAGAGAAAGTGAAGACTTGGTTCTAAAACCCGTACCTGGAAGTGCAGCTTTATACGTAAAAACTTTTTATGACGAAAATAACTCAGCAAATGATGTTTATTTTGATGGAGGGATTACACAAACAACAAATGTAACTTTTGACACTTTCATGGGTGATCAAACCATTACAATCACACCACATTTCACAGAAGATAGAATGTGGTTAAATTTCGACAGACTTCCGGGATGTTTCAGATACAGTGGTTTTGCTTATTTTGAAGCTGTAGTAGAAAGAATTCCAGATGAGACTGAACCAATCTGTGAAGAAATCCTCATAGATCATCCGGAAACTATTTATGAGGGGACACACTCAAGATTCAATTCATCAGTTTTAAACACTGATGGAGACAATTTTGAAAGCGATATCGTTTATTGGGTAGATGAAGGATTTGGAACACTATCTTTGACAGAACCAACAGACGTTCCTGCAAACCCTTCAGATTATATATTTGAAAGAATTTTTCAATTCCTCCCGATCGAAACAATTCAAATCCAATTGTTCACATTTAATGAAGTTATAAAAATCGCAAAAACCGGAATTTTTGATGGATTATTTGGAAATGTTGCTCACGCAATTACTATAGGACCAGTATTTGATCCGGGTGAATTATTTGAAGGACAGAATCCAGGCATCCTACTAAATCTTCCTGTCACACAACTCACAGTTCCTCAAGGAACACCGGTTTATCTGACAGCTACAAACCCTGGAATACACGGTGTTTTCCACGCAAAAACAGTAGACTCAGAAGTTGCAGCTTGTGCGAGAGATTTTGATATTATTCCATATAGAGTATGTAAGGAAATTATTGTCGATCATCACGAAACAATCACTGACGATGGAACACTTTCACAATTCTCAGCTGTATCGCTCAACCCGGTTGACGATATTTTCTACGGAACAATCACATATTCCGTAGATCCGGGATATGGACAATTCTTTGAAACAAAACCAACCGGATATGACGACAACACATCCCCATATATCATAGAAATTCCGGCAGAAACATTCCCTGCACCAGTTCCACAAGGAGGATGGTGTAGTGACGTAGCAAGCCAAACTCAACCTGGTGGTGGTACTCTCGGTCAGGGCGAATTTACTTTACAGTCAGGACAAATAGCTCCGGATCTTCTGGGAGAATGGTTCTGGGAAGGAATCGATGACGAAGTCCTTGGAGGATGGGCTGAACAAAATGAAAGCCTATTCCTAGATCCGGGAATAATGTTCGAAGAAGAAACCATATTTGAAGGTGAACCAATAATTGAAATGGGCACAATCCAAGGATTCAATTCAATCCTTCACGCAGCCAATGCTGAAGTAATAGATCCAAATACAATCAACGTTAGCCCCGGACAAACAGTATGGTTCTTACCTGCTCAACCCGGTGTAGACGTAATCCACGTATCTGCAGATTGTACTAACGAACAAAACTGTGAACGTGACTTCAGCATCGAAAGTGGAGCAGAAAATACAGTCTGTCAGGAAATCCTGGTAAATCAACCAACAACTATTGTGGCAGGAACTCTATCAGAGATTTCAGCAAAACCTGTAGACGATACAACAAACAATTTTGATGGGATGATCAGATACAACGTACAACCGGGTACCGGACAATTCTTTTTAACAAAACCAACAGGTTATACAGATAATGATTCACCAATGGTCATCGAATTTGATGATTCAATACCAATCCCCACACCTCAGGGAGGATTATTCTGTAGCGATAACGTCATGGAGCCGGGTACAATCATGGCAAATCCGGGTCAAAAAGTATGGCTCTATGCTGAACAGACAGGAAACACCGTCGTTCACATAGGCACAGACTGTACAGACGTTTTAACCTGTAACCGTCATCTTGACATCGAAGCATCAGAAAATATTTGTACAGGCATTTCAGTACAAGATGAAGGCGTAAACCTAGTAGAATTAAACCCTGGAGAACTTTATGAACTAACTGCAGACGCCGCTTATACAGGAACTCCTGCATCAGAAGAAGTTACATTCACATCAACTCAAGGATTATTCTTTGGACCGGTAACATCAGATCCCCTGCTACAAGAAGTATACAGGATTCTAATTCAAGATAATTTAGTGGGAACAATTTCATCCAACTGGATAAATGAACCAATCCCCGCATCGCTATTAGCTCAATTATCACAATCTATCACAGTGAACGATGGTGATTTGGTATTCTTCGTTACATTTACAGATGCAACGGGAACAGATGCGCTAACGGTTCAAGCTACAAACAGAGGTGAAGCCGCCTGTGTCAAAACTTATGACATGGCGGTCCAAGACCAACTTTGTGAAAGTATCGAAGTTACATATTCCCCTACTCCATTCAATCCCGACTTAGGTACAATAATCGTTGTACAACCGGGAATATACGGAGACTGGACAGGAGAATTCGAATTCTCCGCACCAAACGGAACATTCTCAATCCCGGGTGGAACACCGGCAACAAGCTTCACACAAACCTCAGCCGCCGGAGGAATAACCTACACTCCTGATGGAGTAACTACAGATACTGATGAAATCACAATCACAGCAACAGGCCCACTAAACGGTGGCGGTGTTTGTAACTATGTAATCAGCCCAACTCCACAAGACGTAGAATGTATTGACCTTTCAATCGTTCAACCGGCCGGAACATGGGACGAAAACGATTTCACAGACGACAACGAACAAAGATTTAGAATCGAAGTAGACACAGATCCGGCAGGATTTGAAGACACTTTGACTTACAGATGGGAAGAAGACGAAAACTCTTCTGCAGAATTCAGAGACTCAATTACAGATCACACATTCTCAAACCCATTAATCAACTACCTCGAAGACATCAACGTAAACGACGATGCTTCAGTCACAATTTACGCAGTTGATGCAAATGGTGACCCAATCGCAGCATGTCGAGACACAGCAAACTTCGACGTTGATGACGACAATCCGGGAATCGACAAGGTAGTTTACGACCCTATCTCAAGAGATTGGGAAAATGTAGTCAACTATGGAGGAAGAGACGAAAACGGAGACTTCATCGATCCAAAATACGAATGGATAACTTACCTCTCTGTATTCGACCCGGATGGTGTCGAATCAGCACAACTTTGGGAAGATGAATTGGATAATGGAAATATCGAATCGGCAAACTTAGGTTCTGCCGGTGGAGATCTATTGTTCCAGGGAATGGTTATTGCAGTTGAAGACAACAACGGCGACCAATACGTCATTTATCAAACTGATGGATTCGAAACTGGCAGATTTAGAAATGAAGATTACATATTGAACGACGACCTGGAATACTTTGAAGATTGGGATGAAAACAATCTTGATGACAAATACGACTGTGACAGCACAAGCTCGGATTTCGAAGCAGATCGTGTTTGTATCGAAAATTATGACAATGCATTGATCGATTTCCAAAGAGGTAGACAAGTAGAATTCCAAAACATGGAAGATGCAAAATACACGTATGTCTTCTATCAAATGGAAAACAGAACAGAAATTGACGAAGAATTCTGTAGAACAATGATCGAAGAATTCGGAACTTGCGGTGAAGAATTTAAAAATGAAATCAATTTCGAAACTCCGGAAGGTCACGAAGGTAAAGATGATGCAAAAGTCGTAGTTGTCTGTCCATACATCCTTGTTCGTGAAGGTGGAGACATCTTCTTCCACGACGCAATCGACACGGGTATTGATGTAAGCGCTTGTTACGAAGTTGAAAGTGGTGAAGGTGGAACATTCAGACCTAAAAAGGAAGATGAAGGAGATGTTGTAAGTACAGGTCAAGGAGAAGAAGGAGAAGAAATTACCCTTATCGCTCCTTCCCACGACCTTTGTAAAATCAGCAACACTGAAAAATCAGACATTGAGGCTTACAGAAACGTATTCAAAAACTTCTCAAGTTCTGTCTGTGAAATGGAAACAGAAGTGGCGGAACAATGGAAAGAAGTACACATCAACAACGCAATCAAAGCCAATATCGAAAAATTGGCAAGATTCGGAATAAACAACGCTGATGCCAACATACTTGAAGTCGAAAATGAATTTAACAACAGCGTATACATCTCTTCAGGCGACCTAACAATCCAGTCTGACTTCTATGTTCCTGCAGGTGCAAGAACATACATCATTCAAGGTGGAGATCTACATATCAACGCAAACATATACTACAACGATAACGGTGCAGATGTTGATATCACAAACCCAACCACAATCCCTTCAGTCGCGTTCGTTGTGATCGACGGTAATATCATCATCGACGGTGACGTAACTTACCTGGACGGTATCTACATGGCCGTAGACACAGAAGGTGCTGAAGGTGAAGACGGAAGATTCCTGGCAAAAGATGACAAAGTAAGTTACAAACTGCTTACTATCCAAGGAAGCCTGGTGGGAGATATCTACGAACTTTACACAAACAGAAAAGGTGTCGGTGACCCTCTAAAAGATGAAAGTTCAATTACGGTCAAATATGACCAAAGAATCCTACTAAACACAGCACCGGGACTCAACGAATTGATCGATATTAGCCAGCTGGAAGTAGCCAACTAAATTCACACTAAATTTATTGAAAATTAGGGAAAAAGCCCGCCTACTCTCAGGTGGGTTTTTTCTTTGCTTGTACCAATTGGTCAATCATATTTTTAATATTAAATTTTTCCGGTTTTTTGCAAATTTTCCAGTACTCCGGCGACAATTCTTCGTTTTCTATTAATCCCATGTGTGCAAGATTATGGTGAGCTTTGCAAAGCGGCATTATTTTGTCCGGATTGTGTTCCTTTGAAAGTGCAAATCGATCTGTATGGTGTAATTCTTCCGCTTTTCTGTGGCAGCCAGGGTAAATGCATGTCCCATTAGTTGTTTTGTAAGCATATTTCTTAATCTTCATAGATATTGGTCGAGAATTAGTGTTTTTAGTTTCCGGCTTTTCTTCTTTTAATTTTTCCTCCCTTAGCTCTAAATACTCCTTCATTAACTCATTCCAATCACTATTCGCACTCAATTTTTCAAGCTTTTCCGCCACTGCCATATCGACTTGCATCATTATCGTTTTCTTTTCTAAGTCTGGGACATCCCAAAGTTTCTGATCATTTTCCACATCTGTCACCCCCTCCTCTTTAAATTCTTTTATATAAGCTCTAAAAGTACTATTGCTCATAGTATTAGCTTTTTCTGCCAAGAATTTTTGATTCTCATCAGTTACTATTGAAACAGCTGGTCTAATTGAATTTAGACCCTTTTCCTTTGCTACTTTCATCAAATCAGGCTTATCCTCAATCTTTCTCATCACCCATAAACATTCATCCACCTTCCGCTGACTCATTCCAGCCAGCTTATACGCATACACATAAATCGACGAAAATCCCTTTTTTTTCCAAATCCGATACTTTTCTATTCTTGGCAACAATAGTTCACACTTTCTCATCCATTTCCGCGCATTCTGACCATAAAACGAAAATTCCTCGTGAAGTTCTTTTTCAAATTTTTCCATGACGCTATTGGGCTAAAAAATAACACTATAAACTGTTTGCATCATAGAAAATTCGCCCTTATTCTACCTCAAAACACAAAAAGACAAAGCACTCCAGCTCGACAAATAACCACGGTGAGGGTATGCTCACCTTTCCTAAAAGAACATTCAAATATATAATCGCAATCCATGACAAAAGAACCAACAAAAAAACCAAATATCTACTTGTTCTTCGGCGAAGACACTTATTCCAGCAACCAGAAAGTGAAATTTTGGAAAGAACAGTTTATAAAGAAATATGGCGAAGAAAGTAATATTGAGATAATTGACGGAAAAGCACTTGAACCATCCAAGTTTATTACCAATATCGAGACACTTCCATTCCTGTCAGACAAAAGACTCGTGATCGTTACAAACTACCTTTCCAAAGCCAAAAGAGATGAACAAAAAATTATATCAGACGCTATCGAAAAAGCGCCCGACTTCTGCGTGGTCGTTTTCCATGAAACCGAAAATCCGGACAAGGTGGGATCGCTCTACAAAAGGATCAAGAAAATAGGGAAACTAGAAGAATTCATTCCCATGTCACAAGCACAACTCGCAAATTGGATCCAAAAAAAGTGCAAGACAATCGACATATCAACCGCAAACTACCTCGCGCTACACTGTGGGAACGAACTTTGGCGCATTTCCACCGAACTCGAAAAACTGGAAGTATATGCGGCACAATCCCCTATCACCAGAAAAATGGTAGATGAATTCGTGACACCCTCCCTATCCGCCTCAATATTCAAACTCACAGACTCAATCTCAACAAAAAGGACAAACGAATCACTCAAAACCCTGGAAACCCTCAAAGATAGCGGCGAAGAACTCACCAGAGTCTTTTTCATGATAGTCAGACATTTCAGAATCCTCATCCAGGTTCACGAAATGGCTAGCAAAAACGAAAACCAATTCTCCATTACCAAAAAACTAAAACAGCATCCATACGTAATACAAAAAAACCTTCAGCAATCAAAAAACTTCACATCAGAAAAACTCGAAGAAATCTACGAAAAGCTCCTGAAAATAGACATGAAATTCAAAACAGGAGTGATCAAAACTTATAAACAGGACGATAGTGAGTACAAATTG
>JAACEU010000017.1 GCA_011682355.1 Nitrospirota bacterium
TAATGGCAAAAACAATGCAATAAACAATACACCAACCAAAACTCTACTTTTCAAAAGAATTCTCATATCTATATTTATTTTCTCGTATATTATACCACAAAGGCTTGCTCTTTTACACTCTTGATATATAATCGTTCTACCTTTAACAAGCTAAAAATGGACCCCTCGCCGACAATCGCGATAGTTGGGCGACCAAATGTAGGAAAATCAACTCTTTTCAATAGATTAATTGGAAAACGTTACGCCGTAATTGCTGAAGAAGCCGGAACTACTCGTGACAGAATTTCACATAAAGTCGACATTGACGATTACGAAATACTGCTAGTGGACACCGGCGGAATTCAACATGGAGCACAAGAAAACATAGAGGAAGACGTTCAAACACAGGCCAAAATCGCAATCGAAGAAGCTGATGTGACCATTTTTGTTATAAATTCTATGCAGGATATGACCGTAGATGATTTTGCCGCCGCCGACATTTTAAGAAAATCCAAAAAACCTATAATTTTGGTTGCAAATAAATGCGACAATCCGGGAATGGAAGCAAACATATATAACACATACGAACTGGGATTTGGCGAACCAATAGCCATATCAGCAATTCACAAAATAGGAATGGAAAATCTCCAAAATGAAATTCTGAAAACTATAAAAAAATTAAAATTCAAAAAACCAACGAAAAGTAAGGCAAACATCAAAAAAAAGATCACAAACATTTGCTTGTTAGGAAGACCAAACGCAGGAAAATCATCTTTAATAAATGCTTTAATTGATGATCCCCAAAAATTGATCGTTTCTGAAATCCCCGGAACCACCAGAGATTCCACCGACACGGAATTGATATATAAAGATAATAAATACAATTTAATCGATACAGCGGGAATTAGACGTCCCGGAAAAATATCACGCGGAATCGAAAAATTCAGTGTACTTAGAGGTTTTCAATCAATTGAAAGGTCTGATGTTGTAGTTTTACTCATAGATGGTAATGAAAGAATTGCGTCTCAAGACTGTAGCATCGCCAGTCATGCGCTCGAAGCTGAAAAAGGACTTATAATTGCGGTTAATAAAATCGACTTACTAGAGAGTGGAGAAGAGCATAGAGAAAGATTATTGAGAATACTAAAAAAGAAATTCCCATTTGTCCCATGGGCACCTGTAGTTTTCATATCAGCAAAAAACAAGAAAAATACATATGAAATACTCAATATCTCTGACCAAATAATGAAAGAAAGAGAAAAACGTATACAAACTGCTGAACTAAATTCTTTTTTACAAAAAATCACATTTAAACACAAACCGGCCAGCACAAAAATCAAAAAGCCAAAATTTATGTACGCCAGCCAAGTCGACATAAATCCACCAAAATTCGTTCTATTTTTCAAAAACGCTTCAGTTCTCCACTTCTCATACCCCCGCTATCTCGAAAACAATATTCGAGCAGAATACGGCTTCAACGGAACTCCAATTCATCTAAAAATCAGAGGCAAAGCCGAAGAGGAGCAAAAGGATTAAAAAGGCAAATCACTTATTGTTGAGCGCTTGAGGTGGCTACTTTAATAGCAGCAATTACCTTATCTAGGGCTTCTTGATTAATAACCCGTACATCATACTCTGCCTGATTACCATTTAGAGTGTATTCATGGGTTTCGGTTCCTACAATCGCAAACTGAAGCGTGTCCCCTATATCCTTTGCTTTTTCTGGATCCAAGACAGGATAATTCAACGCAGTTTGTCCAATCTCCTGTCTTAGACTCTCTATTGCCGAATCTAAAACTCGATAATACTTCTCATATTGTCGGTGTCCCTTTAATGCAAGAACTCCATCGAGGACGGTCTCTACTGATACATTTCCTTCTGGATTAGCCATGTGTGATTTGGTTAGCTTGATAAGTTGTTAGGGGTCAACGTAGCCATTTAATTTTATTTTGTCAAGGTCTAGTTTTAAAGATAGAGAGGATTTATTTTATTTCGGCTAACTTGCCTCAAACCCCAAGGTCGTCATCCTTCCTATACCACAGGAATGTCCTTGACATAATGGCTTATGCATCATAAACTCAAACACTTCTGTCATTCATTTGATCGGCAGGGTTGAAGTATAAAGTCGGAAAACAACCACCAAGAAAGAAGGTGAATAGTGAGCAGACAAGGTCGCCCAAACAGAAAGAAGTCCGGAAGAGAAACACAAAGGGTCACGACAATTTTGGATGCCGAAGTGCACGACATCCTGGGACTCATGGCAGCCACGGGAAACTTATCGTTTGGCGAAATCATAGACAGTCTCGTCAAACAAAGCCCAAAGTACAAGACATGGAAGTCCATTCTTGACGCGACCAAAAAAGCACACGCCTCCGAATAAACCCACTTCAACACCTGCCTGTCGTTCTGACAGAAACATCCGCAGCCATACCTCTGGCTGCGGACTTCTAATCAAACCCCCAAAAACTTTTCCAAATCCAACTTTTCCTCCACTCCATACTTATCAAACCATTTTTTTCTGTACTCCCGCCTCCTGTCCACATTATGGAATTTCAAAATATGATCTTCCACTATCAAACTCGCGATTTCCATATCCACAACTTCCATCTTTTCTTTTGCCCTCCTCATCTGCCATTTTTTCAAAATAGCTTCAACACGATTCCCAAACCACCCTCCCAACATCCACCCAAAAAGCCGATTCAAAATTCCACCACTTTCAACAACCTTACTTCTATCTATCTCAAAATCCTCCTCAAAATTTCGCCTCACCCAACTATTCACCCTCAAAAATTCCTCAGAAACACCATCATCAACAACCGGAACCATTGTCCTAACCCAAAAAGCTAAATAAATATCATTATCAATCGCAATTTTTCGCATATCCATGCCATCTTCATCAACAAAGAAACTCAAGCAAAATCTGCCGGCAACCTTTTCACCATGCCTGCGAACCCCCAAAATGTGCAACAAAAAAGTCACAAAAATCCTTACGATAAAAAGACGACCCTTCTTGGCAATAATAAAAAGATCAATATCACTATTCCCATCAACTTTTCCAAAAGCCAAATTATTACAAACCGCCACCATCCGCAAAAACGGAACCATCCGCAAAATACAAACATACTTTTCTGCCTTTTTCCACAACTTTTTTTCTATTTCACTATTCATACTGGAAAAGTATACTATTTAAGCCACATTGCACAATACTATGAAGGTAAATAAGAAAATCAAAAAGATTTTAGGCGACTTGCCACACAGTCCCGGAGTCTACAGAATGCTCAACGACAAAAAGGAGATTATTTATATCGGAAAGGCAAAAGATCTGAGCAAGCGCGTTAGACAATATTTTCAAAAACAAAATCACACTCTGAAAACTCAAAAGCTCCTGGAAAAAGTTGTAGACATCAAATTCACAGCCGTTGACAGCGATCTGGAAGCGATTCTTCTTGAAACAACTTTGATCAAAAAGCACAAACCGAAATACAACGTTTTGATGAAAGACGGAAAAAATTATGTTTACATCAAGATCACTGACGAAGATTTTCCACGTATTCTGATCGTAAGAAAGGTCGAGAAAGACGGAGCCAAATATTTTGGTCCAAAAAGTGCGGCAAATAAGGTAAAAGAAACGTTTAAGGTCTTGAAAAAGATTCTCCCGTTCAGACATTGTTCGCTCGACATCAAATCTCTTGGCGACAAAAAGGTGGAAGTAACAAGAAAAACAATCAAATATCCATGTCTCGATTATTATATAAAAAAATGTGCTGCTCCATGCATAGGAAAGTGCACGAAAAACGAATATCGGCAAATCATCAAGAATGTAGAAAATTTCCTCAAGGGAAAAGCCAACGACATCCTCGCATCACTTAATGAAGAAATGCAAATGTGGGCACAAACAAAAGAGTTTGAAAAAGCGGGAAAGGTAAGAGACAAAATTCAAAAAATCAAAAATATACTCGAAAGACAAAAAGTTTCAGACCCGAATCAAACAGACAAAGATATTATTAATTACTGCGTCATTCACGAAAAGGCATATTTCAATTTATTCCAAATTCGTGATGGCAAACTGATAAATCAGGAAAATTTTATACTTTCCGCCAAACACGCAGACTCGGAAGAAAATCAAGAAATCCTGGAGTCTTTTGCTAATCAGTACTATCAACTGGCAACAGACATTCCAAAAGAAATCCTAATACCTCATAAAATAGAAAATGCCACAGCACTCAGCAAAATCATCAAATCCAAATTCGTAATTCCAAAAATCGGCACAAAAAACAAACTCCTGGAAATGAGCCTAAAAAATGCCCAAATATATGCCGACAGAAACAAACCAAGTTGGGAAACAGAAAGCAAACTAACAGAAAAAGCAGTAAAAGATCTCCAAAAAATCTTAAAATTCAAAACCCCGCTCAAAAGAATCGAATGCTACGACATTTCACACCTCAGCGGAACAGACACAGTAGGGTCGATGGTCGTTTTCATCAAAGGAGTTCCGGACAAATCCATGTATAGAAAATTCAGACTCAGAACGGTCGAAGGAAAACCCGACGATTACAAATCACTGGAAGAAGTCCTCACCAGAAGACTCCTGAAAATCACCAAAGAAATAGAATTCAAAGACTTCGTTTTCAAAAAAGCCCGCAAAAAAGACAAAGAATTCATTGAAAAACACAACAAAGTAGACGTAGAAAAGTCCGACAAACAGTTCTTCATTCTGGAAAAAAACAAAAAAGTAAAAGGGTTTATAGCAATCCACGAACAATCCAAAAAAGTTTCAGAAATAACCAACCTCTTCGTCCTAAAATCCGAAAGAGGCAAAAAACTCGGATACAAACTCGTAAAAAGTGCTATAGAGAAAGCAAAATCAAAACGTGTCTACGGCTTATGCAAAAAAGAACTCCTCGAATATTACCAACTTTTCGGATTTGAAGAAGTCAAAAAAACGCCGGACGAGCTACTCAACAAAAAGAACCACATTTGCATCGTCTACGACAAGCTAAAACATAAACCCGACAAATCATTCACCCAAATACCGGACCTCATAGTAATTGATGGAGGAAGAGGACAGCTCTCTGCCGGAACAAAAGTTCTCAAAAAATTAAATCTCAAAATCCCATACATATCTTTAGCTAAAAAACTTGAAGAAATTTTCACCCCGGAAAGAAAAACACCAATCATCCTCGAAAAAAACAACGATGCACTAAAACTCCTCCAACGCGCCCGAGATGAGGCACACAGATTTGCCATCAGCTATAACCAAAACCTAAGAACCAAAAGACTCAAAACTTTATAACCTCACCTTCTTCAATAGCACTAACAATCCAATCGCCAATTGGTAAATGTTCTTCGATCTTGTGCAAATCGTAAATATTCGCTTTCAATTCCGGATGCTTGGGCATAAACATACTGCAACTATCCTTACACGGAAGCTTGGAAATATCAAAAGTTCCAATTTTTTCAGCTATCTTAATAATATCCTCCTTATCTAATGATATAAGTGGGTGAAACAATGGAATAGAAGTTGCCTCATGAATCGCAAACATATTTTCCGAAGTTTGTGAGGCGACTTGACCATAATTATCTCCGGTAATTAAACCTTTAGCCCTTTCCTTTTTGGCAATACTCTCAGCAATTCGCAACATCAATCTACGATACAAAACTGTTCTTATCTTTGCCGGAACGTCGGGATTTACAGCAATCTTTTTTTGTATTTCCCCAAAAGGAACCAAGTACATTTTTGTATCAAATTGATATTTGCTCAAAATCTCAACAATTTCCTTGGATTGATGCATTTCATCCTTGTCCGTATATGGATATCCATGAAAATGAACAAATATCACTCTTGCACCTCGCCTCATCATTTGAAAAGAAGCAACAGGGGAGTCAATGCCGGAAGAAATCAAAGACACCAGCTTTCCCTGGCTATTCGAAGGCATCCCAGCCTGACCTTTGTAAGTATTGTATGAAAAATATCCAATATCGTTAAATAACTCAATATCCACTATAAATTCCGGATTCTTCAGTTTAACTTTCATATCAATCCCATTATTCAACATAAGCGCACCAATCTCCCTCTCCGCCTCAGCGGATTTATACGGCAAATTCATGGACCTTTTTATTTTTATTCGAAAATTACTCGGCCTCACTTCAAATTTTGGCAAATTATCCCATGCTTGTGCCCCAAGTTTATCTATTTTCGTACTACCAACATAAGTAAATTTAAAATTCTTTATACCAAAAATCTTTCGCAATACATCAACATACTCCTCTTCGTTAAACTTTTCCGGTAGCTCAATAAGAAGCCTGCCCAAGGTATATTTTATCGAAAAAGTCTTCCTAAATCTCTTCTCCAATCTCATTTTCATACTCTTTCTCAGCTTCTTCACAAAATACTCTTTATTCGCTCCTTTTAGACCAATTTCTCCGTAATGTACAATTAAAACACGTTTCATAACGTGCCGATTATATCCTATTTACCCGGTAATAAAAGAAAACTTTAAGCAATTCCCGAATCCACTTGATCCTGACGCTCTTTACTCGCTTTGTTTAAATATGACTCTCTAGCCTCTTTATGCCTTTTTTCCAATGCCACCAACAAAAGAACTTTTGCCTTGTCAGGGTCTTTTTCTGCCATAACCTCTTTCTCATCTTCTTCTTCGATCAAACCCTTTTCAGCAAGCTCAGCGGATCTGTCATGATAATGCTTCAATTCATCTTTCACTCCAACCTTTGATGGTACTTCTATTTTTTTGTCCATTTTTATATTTAATTATTAATAAATTATAGCAAAAATCACCCAACATTGCTAGTATCTCACCCGCATGAAACACAAAAAACTACAAATAATGGGAATAATAAATGTCACGCCGGACTCCTTCAGCGACGGCGGAAAATTTCACACCCTCAAAAATGCAATAAAAAGAGCAAAAGAACTCGAAAAACAAGGGGCTAACATCCTCGATATAGGCGGAGAATCAACCGGTCCGGGCTCAAAAAACGTATCATTGGAAGAAGAATTAAAAAGAGTAATCCCAGTAATCAAGGAACTGCGAAAATCCACAAAACTTCCAATATCGATAGACACATACAAAGCCGAAGTGGCGCAACAAGCACTGGGTGCAGGCGCCAACATGGTAAACGACATAACCGCACTCAGAGGAGACCCAAAAATGGCATCAGTAATCAAAAAACACAAATGCCAAGTAATTTTGATGTACAGCAAAGATCCCACCCCAAGAACAACAATCAAAAAAAAGAAATACAAAGATGTTATCAAAACAATCAAAGATTTCCTCAAAAAACGAATCCAATACGCAAAAAAACAAGGAATCTCAAACAATCAAATAATCATAGATCCCGGAATGGGACACTTCATAAGCGCATTACCGCAATACAGTTACGAAATAATTGCCAGATTGCACGAATTTCACACATTGGGCTACCAAATTTTAATAGGAGCCTCACGAAAATCATTCTTGGGAGGATCTATGGAATCCAGAGTGGAAAAAGAAGCAGTTGTCTCTGCTATTGCATATAATGGGGGAGTAAGTATCATTAGAACCCACGATGTTAAACAAATCAAATGGCTAAAAAGTTTAAGCTAAACGTAAAATTCGACTTTGCGGCATCACATTTTCTCACCAAATATCACGGTAAATGTGAAAATTTACATGGACACAATTACAAACTCATAGTCACAATTGAAGACATCGTCAAAGATGACGGCATGGTGATTGATTACAAAGAGATAAAAAAAACCGTAAACGAAAATGTCATAGATTTGGTAGATCACAAGCATCTAAATGATATTATTGAAAATCCATCCAGCGAAAATATATTGATTTGGATGTGGGAAAAACTGAAAGAGAAGCTTCCGCTAATAAAATTAACTCTTTACGAAACTGAAAACTATTTTTGCGAATATGAAGGAAAATAAAGTTTTTATAGGAATCGGAACAAATGTAGGGGATAGAAGACAAAATATTGAAAATGCACTATTTGAAATTGGCAAAATAGCGTCTATAAAGAAAAAATCTTCTATTCATGAAACAAAGCCTGTAGGATACAAAGATCAAGGAGATTTTTTTAACATGGCAATAGGAATAGAAACCGACCTAAAACCAATTGATTTAATAATAAAACTTCAGGAAATTGAACACAAAATGGGGAGAGTTAGAGATATAAAAAACGGCCCCCGCATAATAGATCTCGATATTCTTACTTATGGTAATGAAATAATAAACGAACCGGATTTGATAATTCCACACCCGAGAATGTTTGAACGAGACTTCGTAATGAAACCACTAAAAGAAATTACTGATGATTTTAATAATCGATAATTACGATTCATTCACATACAACTTATTTCAACAAGTCGAGTCTCTTGGCAAAAAAGTCCAAGTTTTTAAACACGACAAAATTA
>JAACEU010000145.1 GCA_011682355.1 Nitrospirota bacterium
TTGAATATCTGCCGTGTTTTTTCTCTAAGCAGGCCGAATTCTTTCTTCATTCTTGCCAAAACAGTCTTCTCTTCCGCAGTCAATTCTAATTTTTCCAGACTTTCCATCAGTTCGCCCATGGCAAGCGCCGATAATTCAAAGGACTCTTTTTTCCCCAGGTCGCCGCTTACAAAAAAATCATTTATTTTCAATGCCTCAGCCAGAGTAAATTGTAGCTGCTCCATCTTCGCTGCTTCCGGCAGTAAAGACATTGCCCTGTCGCTGGTGTTTCTAATCTGTAATAAGGATAAATAGGCAACTGTTGATAAAGTGATTAGCAAACTTAGAGTTATAACAGTGCTTATTGACAGTTTTTTACCGATTGTCAGATTCATTTTTTATTGTCCTTTTTTCCGCTCTTTTTTTTAGAATCTTTCTTGTCTTCACCTGCCGCGGCCTTTTCCGGCTGTTTGTTGTATTCCGGGAAGAAATACGAATATAAAAACAGGTTCTTCTTTGCGCTGTAGGCTATAAGCGAGGAAAGCCTTTCAGCTTTCTCTGCGGGCTTGAATAGTTCAGCATTAAGTTTTTTAGATTTTTTTTCTGTGAAGGCTGTCTCTATGGTCTTTGCTCTGAACTGTCTGCGAAATTCTTCGTTTTTTACGTTATTTGTCCCTTTTTCGCGTGATCGCTGAATCTTAAAATCTATTATCCCGCCGTCGGTCGTAAAAGCCCAGATTATCTCAACAATTCCATATTTGCCGCGTTCGGCATGGGGACGAATAATCCCTATTACTTCTTTGCCTTTTAAGACGAGATAAAATGTGTGTTCTCCCACTTCATCAAAATCGAGTTCCTGACCAAGATATTCCTCTACTTTCTTCTGTATTTTTTCATCGACTACCTTAATTACTGTTCGATAACCTGTGGCCTCCGGGAACAAAACATATACGTCTTTGTCCGGATTGCGAAATGTGCACAGCGCAGCCTCCGACGATTCTAAAAAAAGAGGTGAAAGTGTCCATAAAACGAAAACAGATACTGCATAAATCCATATTTTACTTTTCATTGTTTTTATTCCTTTTTGTTTTTGATTTAACCTAATCAGGCCAGGCCTGAACCGAAAAAGCGACAATACCGTTTAGATTCAGGCGAAACAATTTTTATTACCATTTTGCGTTCAATTTCATTTGTAAGAGCCTAAGTTCTCTAAAAATAGGTGTATAGTTGAAAGCCGAGTATGTTGTCGTTTTTAGTCTTTTTAATCCGCTGAAAATCATGCCTGTACATAGTCTGAAGAGTCATCTCGCGAGAAAGCCTGTAATTTAAGCCGAGAGTCAGAAAAGTGTCATCATCACTGCCGGTAGCGGTAAGGTCCTGATGTGAATTCTGAATCTGGACTATTGCCTCCAATCGTCCATCCATATCGGGAAAGAGATAGTCCAGCTCAAGGATAGTATTTATAACAGACTGATTCTCATCTTTTCCGTATGACAATTCACCCTTGAAAGTGTATGGACCTGATAGATATATACAATCCAGACCAACTCGTGACCGTTTTATTATGTCCTGTTTAGGTTTAGTCCTGCTCCCAAACCATGTGCTTGGCATCCCCATCCTCTTTCCACGCATAACGCCCATACTGTCAATTACCTGACCGTATAAGCCGGACAATCCTATGGAAAAGTTTCTGTCCGCAGGAGTTCCAACACGACCGCTTAGAAGGTAATTTTCTCCACGTTCCCGATATTCAACACCGGTCCCCCTGGTGAAAGCAAACTCATAGTCCATTTCAGGAAGCTGTCCGCCTACCGCGATGCCCCAGTCTTTTTTAAATCCCACATTCCGCATTGACATAATTTGAATAAGACTGGAGTGTGTATCAACGTTCTGCTCCAGCCCGAAAGGTACGTCAAAATGCCCAACTCTTATATTGAACTTACCCTTAAACGGACCGCTGTACTTGAAATAAATATCGTGAAATTCAAGCTCCCAGTTATGTGTTCCATCCACATGAGCCGGCAGCATTTTTGTTTGATTCATCAACGTAGATTGACGGTCGTACCGCACAAGTCTCATTTGAATCAGAAAACTTCCCCAGTCTCCTTTTTCATTTGAGAATTTTTTCAGAAATTCAAAACCAACAGAATTCTTACCTCCGACTTCGCCTTTCTCATCCGACCAGGAGCCACCAATGATAATCTCCTTTTTGAATATCGAATCCCCGCTCCATTTCGAGAGAAATTGCCTTTCTTTAGTCTTTTTCTCACCCCGGACAGAGGCGCTAACCGCCTGAACAAGACAGAGGCCGAAAACAACTAATGTATAGAAGTAAATCGCTGTTTTTGTCGATTTCTCCATTTGCCCTTCCCTGTAACCCTTTTACCGATTTGCTTTTGTTAAGTAGTAATTTCGGTAAATTACCGTGGTAGCTTTACCTGGATAATCCAGGTAATTCAGGTGTTTAGAGTGAAGTTGAGGTTTGCACCAGGAAACAGGACAAGCTGATTCCTTAATCTTGTTTTTGATAAAAAATATCGTGAAATATCAAAGCAGCTTTTTGACCTTATCAACCAGTTCTTTGACGTGTTCCACGGATATGGCAAATTCCGCTTTTTCCCGCTCATTGAGGTCAAGCTCGA
>JAACEU010000018.1 GCA_011682355.1 Nitrospirota bacterium
CAATCACCATTTTTGGTTTGATAATGTCTCCAATTTTCACGACAGGTTTAATATCTGCGAATAATTTGTATTCGGTAGATATTTTTTTTAGAGAAATAACGCTGATTTCCGTTTGTTTACTTTTTTGGTGAATTTTTACTTTACCTGCAATCTCAGAAATTACTGCCGGAACTTTTGGAGTTCTGGCTTCGAAAAGCTCTTCTACACGTGTAAGACCTTGTGTGATGTCTCCTCCTTCCGCTACACCTCCCATGTGGAAAGTACGCATTGTAAGCTGAGTTCCCGGTTCTCCAATACTTTGTGCGGCAATAATCCCGACCGCTGTTCCTATTTCGACTTCTTTATTGGTTCCAAGATCTTTTCCATAACATTTTATACAAATTCCGCCTTCGGTTTGACATGTCATTACTGATCTTACTGTTACTTCATCGATTTCTGCTTCTTCTATTTGCGCGAGAGTGCTTTTTTCGATGATGGTGTTGGCTTTTTCTATAACTTTGCCTGTTTTAGGGTGTTTTAGGTTTTCTGCCAGTGTTCTTCCGTAGATTCTTATTTCGAATTTTTCCCCAATTTCTTCCGATTCTTCTTTTGTGATTGAGTGAACATGTCCTGATTTACAGTCTTGTTCTTTTATAATTACGTCTTGGTTTGAGTCAACCAGACGACGTGTTAGATATCCCGCTTCCGCTGTTTTCAACGCTGTATCGGATTTACCTTTACGTCCTCCGTGTGTTGCGATGAAGTATTCCAGAATTTTAAATCCTTCTTTCAGGTTGGATTTGATTGGAAGTTCGATTGTTTTACCGGCCGGATTTGCTACCAATCCTTTGATTCCGCAAAGCTGTGTGACCTGTCCCCAGTTACCACGAGCTCCGGAATCTATCATGTAGAAAATTGAATTATCTTCATCGATTCCATTGATCATGATGTTTGTTATGTCGGATTTAGCTTTGGACCAGATCTGAATTGTGTGGTTGTATCTCTCGTCTTCAGTAATTAAACCTTTCCAATATTGATTATTGATTTGTTTAACTGTTTCTGAAGCTTCATCAATGATGTCATTTTTCTTTTGTGGAACTACCATGTCTTCCTGAGAGAATGAAATCCCCGATTTTGTCGCGAATTTGAATCCCATATCTTTCAAATTGTCCACAAGAATAGTTGTTTTTGCATTTCCGAGGAGTTCAAAACATTCAGTAACGATATTTGATAGTTGTTTTTTACCAATATTATTGTTGTAATATGGTAATCCTTCCGGCAAGAAACTGTTGAAGATTAATCGTCCAACGGTTGTTTCTCTGATTTCGTCTTTGTATCGGCATTTTATTGGTGCTTGGAGATGAACATATCCCGATTGATATGCAATTATTGCTTCTTTTAGTCCTGAGAATGCTAATCCTTCTCCTTTTTCACCTGCTGTTAGTTTAGTGAGGTAATAGCAGCCAAGTACCATGTCTTGAGTGGGAGTAACGATTGGTTCTCCTGCGGATGGTTTTAATAAGTTTTGGCATGGAGACATTAGAGATTTGGCTTCTGATTGTGCTTTTTTTGATAGTGGTACGTGGATTGCCATTTGGTCTCCATCGAAGTCGGCGTTGAAGGCCGCACATACTAATGGGTGGATTTGGATGGCTTTACCTTCCTTTAGTACCGGTTTGAACGCTTGGATACCAAGTCTGTGTAATGTAGGAGCACGATTTAGAAGTACATAATGGTCTTGGGTGACTTCTTCCAGGATGTCCCAAACTTCACGTTTGTTTGCTTGGATTAATTTTTCGGCGTTTTTGATATTGTGGGCGTAGCCATCTCTTATTAGTCGTCCGATTATGAATGGTTTGAATAATTCGAGCCCCATGATTTTTGGCATTCCGCATTGATCGAGTTTCAAGTTTGGTCCGACGATAATTACTGAACGTCCTGAGTAGTCCACACGTTTACCAAGTAGGTTTTGTCTGAATCTACCTTGTTTACCTTTTAGCATGTCAGACAAGGATCGGAGTTTTCTTTTGTCTCCACTATTGAATACTGTTCTTCCTTGTCGTGCACTGTTGTTTAGGAGGGTGTCAACCGCTTCTTGGAGCATTCTTTTTTCATTTCGACAGATAACTTCCGGAGCTCCGATTGAAAGTAGCCTTTTTAGACGGTTGTTTCTGTTTATTACTCTTCTATATAGGTCGTTTAGATCTGAAGCGGCGAATCTCCCTCCATCCAGTTGAACCATAGGTCTTAGATCCGGTGGGATTACCGGGAGAACTGTCATGACGAACCATTCTGCGTTTATTCCCGATTTGAGTAGGCTTCCCGCAAGTTTGATTCTTTTGATGATTTTCTTAAGTTTTTGTCCCGAACTTTTTTTCTTTTCATCTTTTAGAAATTCGATTAGTTTTTCGAGATCCAAATTTCCAATAATATCTCTTATGGCTTCAGCACCTGTTCCGGCCTTGAAGACATGTCCGAATTTTAGAGACATATTTCTGTATTCTATTTCTGAGTACACTTTTCCGACAGCTAATTTGTCGAGAGTTTCTTTTGTTTCTGAGTTTTGGAAATCTAATTCTTCAATTTTTCTTGCAAATTCTTTTTCGAGGTCGGTCAGGGCCTTTTTTTTCATTTTACTATCTTCGATTTTTTCCGCTTCTGAAGTGTTTTGTTTGAATTCATCTTGGATCGTTTTTTTGTGGGTTTTGTACTCTTGAAGTAGTTGAGTGAGTGCTTCTTGTCTTTCATCTTCGTCTACTTCAGAAGTGATATAAGCGGCAAAGTAAACTACTTGTTCCAGTATTTTTACCGGTAAATCCAGAAGAAGACCAATTCTACTTGGTGTTGAGCGGAGGAACCAGATATGAGTTACCGGAACTGCGAGTTTGATGTGTGCCATTCTTTCGCGTCGGACTGATGATCTTGTTACTTCAACTCCACATTTTTCACAAATTACTCCTTTGTATCGAATTCTTTTATATTTTCCACAGTAACATTCCCAGTTTTTTGTTGGTCCGAATATTTTTTCGCAAAAAAGACCATCTCTTTCCGGTTTTTGAGTACGGTAATTTATTGTTTCCGGTTTTTTCACTTCACCGTGAGACCAAGAAAGAATTTCTTCAGGTGATGCAATTGATAGGCTGAT
The DNA here is from genome assembly GCA_011682355.1 of Nitrospirota bacterium. Taxonomy (GTDB): domain Bacteria; phylum Patescibacteriota; class Gracilibacteria; order UBA1369; family LOWO2-01-FULL-3; genus JAACEU01. The sequence goes on from JAACEU010000018.1 coordinate 3,125, forward strand.
TGCGTTGAATTGATCTTTTTTATAATCTTTAGAGTTTGATTCTTGTGCCATATGGATATGTTTTAGTTGATTTTGTGGGATAAAGTACTCGCTCCGCTCGTGCTATGCTCGCCTTAGCTCGCAGGCCGTCTGCTGTCCCGACCCTTCGGGTGCCCGGGAACTGACTCTTCGAGCCTTTGCTTCCGGCTTACAGACCCAAATCTTTATCTATAGGGTTTTCAGCCGGTGGTTCCTCCGCTACTGGAGTTTCTTCCGCTTTTGGCTCTTCTGCTGCTTTTGGCTCTTCACTCTGTGTTTCTACTGCTGGAGTTTCTTCTTTAACTTCCGGCTTGCTTTCGGTTGGTGTTTCATCGGTGTCTTTTTCAGGAACGTATTCGCTGTCACCGTCACTATTTTTTCTTTTTTCCAGCATTATCATGTCTTGAACTACGATTTCAGTTTTGAATTTTTTGATTCCTTCCGGGCTATCCCAACTTCGTGTTTTTAGGTAACCTTCAACGTAAACGAGGTGACCTTTTTTTAGGTAATTTGCACAAATTTCTGCAAGTTTTGCCCATGCTACACATTCGTGAAATTCTGCTGAACTTTTTCTTTCACTTTCACGTGTCATCCATTCTCTGTTTGTGGCAATTCCGAAAGTTGTAACGTTTTGTCCATTTGGCGTTTGTCTCATTTCCGGGTCACGAGTTAGATTTCCGATAATGATTACTTTGTTTATACTTCTCATGTTTATTTTTTGTTAAATTAATAGTTTAGGATAATGAGTTCCGCTAGGGGCGGGACTCTACTGTGTCAGGACACCTTTGGAGTCTGTTTAATATTTTTTTTATCAATACCTTCCAATGATCCGGCTTCTCTCGAAGTTTTTCCACTTTCTTTTGCAATTTCCTCTTTTACTTCTGGGCTTACTTGGTCTTGTGTTTCAGCGCTTTCATCAAGGATGTTACCTTCCTCTGCCAGTTTTTTCTTATCGGTATTTATGAGTTTTACTGAGAGTCCAAGACTCTGAAGCTCTTTTACGAGAACGTTGAATGATTCCGGTACTCTAGGTTTTTTGATTGGCTCTCCTTTTACAATTGATTCGTATGCTTTTGATCTTCCGTAAACATCGTCGGATTTGATTGTGAGCATTTCTTGGAGAGTGTGAGATGCACCATAAGCTTCGAGTGCCCATACTTCCATTTCTCCGAATCTTTGTCCGCCGTGTTGAGCTTTTCCTCCAAGAGGTTGTTGGGTTACTAATGAGTAAGGACCAACGGATCTTGCGTGAATTTTGTCTTCAACCAAGTGGTTCAGTTTGAGGATGTACGCAATTCCAACTGTAATGTCTCTGTCGAATCGTTCTCCTGTTTTGCCATCATATAGCGTGATTTTTCCGTTTTCCGGAAGTCCCGCTTTTTTGAATTGTCTTTTGATCTCTTTAGTTGAAACGCCGTTAAGGGCGGGAGTTGCAACTGTTATCCCTTGTTCTCTTGCAGACCATCCCAAGTGTGTTTCCAGGATTTGTCCGATATTCATACGGGATGTTACTCCGAGTGGATTCAGAATGATGTCGATTGGTGTCCCATCCGGAAGGAAAGGCATGTTTTCTTGCGGTACTATTATTGAGATTACGCCTTTGTTTCCGTGTCTTCCTGCGATTTTGTCACCGATAGAAATCTTTCTTGTTTGGGCAACGTTTACTTTGATCTGTTTTAGGACTCCGGTTGAGAGTTCGTCTCCGGCTTCTTTTGTAAATACTTGAACTCTTACTACTTTTCCACCTTCTCCTCCCGGGAGTTTGAGTGAAGTGTCTTTTACGTCTCTGGCTTTGTCTCCGAAGATTGCTCTGAGTAGTCTTTCTTCTGCCGTTAGTTCAGTTTCACCTTTTGGTGTAATCTTACCAATCAAAATATCTCCTTCGTGAACTGTTGCTCCAATTCTAACTATGCCATCTTCGTCCAGGTCTTTTAGCTTTATTTCACCAACGTTTGGAATGTCTCGGGTAATTATTTCAGGTCCGAGTTTTGTTTCTCTAACGTCCATTGTGAAAGTTTCAATATGAACCGAATCATATTTTCCATGTCTCAAGAGGTTGTCGGAGATTATCACGGCGTCCTCGAAGTTGTATCCTTCCCATGACATGTAAGCAACGAGTAGATTTTTGCCGAGAGCCAGTTCTCCCTTTTCTATAGATGCTCCGTCTGCGAGAGTGTCTCCTTTTTTGATTTTGTCACCTTTGTTTACTTGTACTCTTTGGTGAATACATGTTCCTTGGTTTGATCTTTCGTAGTTTAATACGGCGTAGCTTACTTTTTTACCGTTTTTGTAAATTACGGTGATCATGTCTGCGTCTACGTATGAAACAGTTCCATCCATTTCTGCAAGGATTACTTGTCCGGAACTCTTTGCGGCTATTTCTTCGATTCCCGTTCCAACGATTGGAGCTTCCGGGGAAACGAGAGAAACGGCTTGTCTTTGCATGTTTGATCCCATTGAAGCACGTGTGTTGTCATCGTGCTCGAGGAATGGAATTAGAGCTGTTGTAATTGAAATAATTTGTTTTGGTGATACATCGATGTGCGTTACGTCGTTTACGTGGGCGAGTGTTGGCTCAGCATTTTTTCTGGATGAAACTCGGGAATTTTCAAATTGACCAAATTCGTCCAGTTCTGAGTTTGCCTGTGCAATTACAAATTCGAATTCTTCATCTGCGTCGTAGTATTCGATTTTGTCGGTTACGTAAGGTCTAATTTTGAATTCGTTTAATTTTAGGGCACTTAGTTTTTTTGCTGTTGCACTATCGATTGTCTGTCCGACTTTTACAATCGTTTTTCCTTTATTCTCTATTGTTTCTCTGGCAGTTTTTCCAATTAATTTTTTTTGGTCTTTTGTAGAAAGCGTATTGGCTACTTTTTTGAATGGAGTTTCGATGAAACCATATTTATTGATTTTTGCGTAAGTTGCCAAATGTACTACGAGACCGATGTTTGGTCCTTCCGGAGTGGCAATTGGACAGATTCTTCCGTAGTGAGATTGGTGCACGTCACGAACATCAAATGATGCTCTTTCTCTTGATAATCCTCCAGGACCCATGGCTGATAATCTTCGTTTGTGCTCGAGTTCTGAGAGTGGATTGGTTTGATCCATAAATTGTGAAAGCTGAGAGCTTGCGAAGAATTCACGGAGTGCCGCTGTGATTGGTCTTGAGTTGATTAATTGGGTTGGAGTAACTGTTTCAAGATCCATGACAGTCATTCTATCTTTTGCTATTCTGTCTGTTCTTAGCAGTCCCACTCTGAATTTGTTTTGTACAAGTTCACCGACCGCTCGGATTCTTCTGTTGGATAGGTGGTCGATGTCATCCGGTTTAGATTCCCCGTTATTTAAAATGACCAGGTGTTTTAGAATGTTAACAAAATCTTCGACTTGGAATGTATGGTATTTTTTCTTGTTTGGAGTGTTTAGTTTGAATCTTTTGTTTAATTTGTATCTGGCAACCGGTCCCATGTCATATTTTCTGTAATCAAAGAACATTGATTTGATCAATGCTTTTGCGTTTTCCGGAGTTGCCAAATCACCGGGCCGGATTTTTTTGTAAATGTTTTGATAAGCTTCTTCTACTGTTTTTGCTGAGTCTTTTTCGAGTGTATTTAGAATGTAATCGTGTTCTATATCTGTGATTACGTCTTTGAACAGGTCCATGATTTGTTTGTCTGTTTCATAACCGAAGACTCTCAGTAGGGAAGTGATCGGGATTTTTCTCTTTCTATCTATTTTTACCGTAATGATTCCTTTTTTGTCAGTTTCAATTTCTAACCATGCGCCTCTTTTTGGAATGATTTTTGTTGAATGCATTCCCGGTGCGGCTGCGTTTTTCGAGAAAAATGCTCCCGGAGATCTTACGATTTGGCTCACTACAACTCTCTCAATACCGTTTATAATAAAAGTTCCTCTATTTGTCATCAATGGAATGTTTCCCAAGAATACGTCTTGTTCCTTGATTTCACCTGTTTCTTTGTTGATTAATTGAACGTGTACTTTTAGTGGAACTTCAAAGGTAAGGTTTTTGTTCTTTGCTTCTTCTGCGTTGTATTTTATCTCACCAAGGGAGTGTTCCAGACAGTGAAGTTCAAGTTTTTTCCCGGAGAAATCTGAGATGGGAGTGATTTCGTCTAACAGATCTCTAATTCCTACGTCCAAAAACCATTCGTATGAATTTGTTTGGATTTCAATTAGATTTGGGATTTTTACGTCTTTATCAATGTTTGTTGCAAAATATTTTCTATCGCTCTTTATCATGATTCTATCGTTTTCCAATGGAATCTGAGAAGATCGAACAAGGTTGTCTTTCTTTTTCCCTTTGACCTTCCTGGCAGGTTTTTTCGCTATTATTTTTGGTGCAATTTTCTTTGGGATAAGTTTTTTTACGGTTTTTGCAATCAAAACTCTTTTGGTAGTTTTCTTTGCTGGTTTCTTTTTGGAAGGAGTTCTTATTTTAGAAGTTTTTTTTGTAGATTTTTTTGCTTTAGCCATATAGGGAAAGGGTCAAGGAACTTAATATTGATTAGTCGCTATCTGTTCCTTAACTCATCCGAAAGCCCAAAAGCCTAATTGATAGCTTTTTTATTTTACGTAGATTATACGTGAAGTCAAGTTAAAATTTGAGGGCCTTGTCTAATCGTCTTTTTCTTCTGTTTCTTCGGTGATTTTTACGTTTTTGTAATATTTCTCGTAATATTTTTTCACTTTTTCCAGTTCTTCGAGAACTTTGTCATCTTCACTTGCATGTAAATATTTTGGAAGAATTTTTACAGAAATTGCTCCCGGATATTTGTCTTGTTTGAGCTTTGTCAGGAAACTTTCGAGAGGCATGATGCCTTCTGAAGGTGGAGCGTATTTTTTGCCTTTGTAGACATTTGATAAATGAATATGTACCAGATATTTTTTGAATGCTTTGTATGCGCGCATTAGATCTTGTTTCTTTTCTCCGATTCGTGCCGTGTCCAGAGAAATGTGTTTGAATTTTTTTAATTCTTGAGAGTTTGCCATCGCGTGTTCCGGGATAAATCCCAGGAATGTTCCCGCTGGTGCGTTTTCGAGTGCAATTGAGAGGAATTCTTTTTCTCTTAATCTTGGAATTTCCTTTTTTAGCCAGCTTGCGAGTTTGAAATCCAGGAGCTTTGGAGGTTGGAGTACCAAAACTTTTGCTCCAATTTCTTTTGTCATTCGTACGATTTCTTTGATTCTTTTCGAAG
>JAACEU010000146.1 GCA_011682355.1 Nitrospirota bacterium
GGTGGATTTTCAGTCTGTTATCAATTGGTAAAAAAAACTCTTTGCAATTTAACACACTAAAAAAAACGATTATCTCTTTTCTTCAATCGCTACAAGCACATCGACTTCTTTAACAGCCTCAGTAGAAAACTCCTTCCCATAGACCTCATAATCTCCAACATATGTGCGCTGTAGACTAGATTGCCAAATCGTACCCCATGTCTCCACCAAGCTCTTAGGAAACTCCCCACTCACGTGAAAAACAGCAAACGTTGAGGCAGGGATCGTTTTTGCAACAAGCCCCTCAGGAACCTCATCCAAAGAAGAGACCGCGCAGCCAATCACAAACGCATACGGCTGGGAATAACCCCCCTCATAATCACAATACAGAGCAATCACCTCATCCGACACCTTATTTGGAATCTTGCTAAGCACACCCTTTGCATAGAACGCCTCCCATAGCTTGGGAATATCCGCCGCGGCAGCACCGCTTCCATTCGATGTCCGCGCCTCGATCCCAATCACCATCATCGATTCCTTGCGCACCCTCGTAAAGTTTGTAGACTCCTCTTTCACATCAGCAACCATAGGACAACACCTCAAAGCAAAAATTGTAAAAACAACACCTAAAACCACCTTTTGAAAAACCATCTCATCTCCTCCAGCTTAGCAAGGCTAGAATGCCAAAAAAGACAAAGCGAGTCAAGAAGAGCCCTCCAAGCGCCGTCATTTCAGAATTACCCCTAAAAACATTTCTTTGTATTAAAGAATACTTGAATTGACTTTTATTTAATTATTGTATAAAATTAAAATAAATCAGTATTACAACAAAAAATATTTTATTATGACAACACAAACAAGAACATTATCTAAAGAAATGGGTGTGAATGATTGGATTGAATATGAAAACACCCGCCACGGCTTCCAAGCACGCCCAGACAACCCCTTAGCAACCTATACAGAGTTTCCCGAAACATTTCGCCCCGGAGCCCCTTCTTATCGTTTACCCCTATTTGAAATTTCAGAGACGGCCTGTCTTATTTTTCGCAGCACTCATCCCGATCCGAGCTTAGAAGAACACTACTTTCCAAAAGGGAAAGTACAGTTCCCTGTACATCCTGTAAACAGGGATAACGAGAGTATCCCTCATATCGAAGAAATAACCTCTCATCCCCTTCAAGAAATCGCAGTGCGACCAACCTCTTCCACAAGAACAGTTTTTATTGAAGATGAAACGCTCGCACCCCATTGCTTAAAACCACATACAGACTTGCGAATCACTCGATGGCGGCGACATATGGAAAGTCGAAAAATAGCGCATGCAATTGCTGTTACAAAAATTTTTGAAAACTGCCGGGTATTTAAAGAGTACCTAAAAGTGGGTTTTTTTCCTGAATCACTCGGAGCCGTCTTTGGCGTGAGCGGCGCGCAAAAAGACTGGGGATTTATCTTAAGAGAAATGCAATCACAGCCTCATTTGGAACATTCTTACAAAATGATCCCTCTGAATGCTCTTTATACTCCATCCACAAAAGATCGTGCAGCAGATCCGCTTCTTGTAGAAATGATAGTTAAGTCTACAAAATCTCCTAAGGACTTTCTCATAGAAGAAATCATTCAACCTCTCATCACAGGATGGATTAAAATCTATTTAGAGACGGGAGTTCTTCTTGAGCCTCATGGACAAAACGTCATCGTTGAAATTGACGAAAAAAGTGGAGAAATCATTCGCTTTTCACACCGTGATTTCGACTGCGAAATCAATAAAGATGTTTTAGTTGAAAATGGATATCCCTTAACCCACCTCAACACTCGTGACCTATTTACAATCGAAGGCGATAATTGGGCACCACAAGGAAGCCATTTAAGTATTATCTTTGACAACTCAATGCAAGTAGCCCTAGAAAAACTCGCTGACATTGGAGCTAAATATTTTGCTCTATCTGAAGAATCGATCCGAGAGGAGTGTCGAGCCTTTTTAGATAGAGAGTTTTCCTCATTTTTAAGCGTTCATTTTTCGAGAAATGGAAAGGCTTATAATTTCAAAAAAACACAAACCGGCGTTTCTATTGTAGAAAAAAAGCACCCTCCTCGATGGAGAAGCCAACAGGCAAGGGATAAAGCAACAATCATCGCTTGATCTTCTATTTTAATGACGACTCCAATGATCAGCATCTATACCATTTGAGAAAGGCAGCTTTTGAGGACGAAGATTTAACAACACAGCTTTTTTCACAGGATATTCTTTTTTAAATTGTGCTAAAGCGTTAGTCATTCCTTGTTTGGGAGTAGAAGTAAATTTGATTTCAAAAGCATCAAAATAATCGCCGTGATCAATCAATAAATCGACTTCTAACCCCTTATTTGTCCGGTAAAAATAACAAGGAGCCCTTTCTCCTTTTTCTGCATAAAACTTAACTTTATCCATGATCACCATATTTTCAAAAATATGGCCAACAAAAGGAGAGTGAATCAACTGTTTGTTATTTTCTATTCGAAGAAGGTAACAAAGCAAGCCTGTATCAATAAAGAAAAGTTTGGGAGATTTAACAACTCGCTTTGTCATATTTCTTGAATATGGTTCAAGAAGATAAATCAGTGAAGTCGCTTGAAGAAGCATCAAC
>JAACEU010000147.1 GCA_011682355.1 Nitrospirota bacterium
GGAGAAGGAAGAGGTTGGGATAAAGAAGAATGATGAGTCTGATGTCGAAAAATCTTTGGCTCAGGCGGCGGAGCAAACTACGATTGATGATGATTTTGAGTGGGAATTTCCTTCGTTGGATTTGTTGAAAAATGGGGATAGTCATGTTGAGATCGATGAGGATATTTTGAGGGAGAATGCGGACAAGATTAAGGCGAAGTTGATGCAGTTTGGGATTGATGTGATGATGAAGGAGGTAAATGTGGGGCCGACTGTTGTTCAATATACGCTGAAGCCTCACGAGGGGGTGAAGTTGTCGAAAATTACGACTTTGAAGAACGATCTGGCGTTGGCTTTGGCTGCGGAGAGGATTCGTATTGAGGCGCCGATTCCCGGGAAGGCTTTGGTTGGAATAGAGGTACCAAATACGTATAGAGCCACTGTTTATCTTCGTGAGATTATGGAGAGCTCAGAGTTTACGGATGCTCGTTCGAAACTTACTTTGCCGCTTGGTAGGGATGTTTCCGGGCAACCGGTTATTGCGAATCTGGAAACTATGCCGCATATGCTGATTGCCGGTGCGACCGGTAGTGGTAAATCTGTGGCTATGAATACTTTCCTTTGTTCGTTGCTATATCAGAATTCACCTCAGGATCTTCGATTGATTATGATTGATCCAAAGAGGGTTGAGCTTAGTTCTTATAACAATATTCCGCATCTTCTTACGCCGGTTATTACGGATCCGGAGAAGGCGGCGATCTCGTTGCGATGGGTGGTTGCGGAAATGACCAGAAGGTATGGGGAATTGCAGGATAAGAGGGTTAGAAATGTGCAGGAATATAATGATTTGGACAAAATTACGAGGATGGCGAGGATTGTGGTGGTTGTAGATGAATTGGCGGATTTGATGATGGCCGCAGGTAAGGAAGTTGAGGCGGCGATTTGTAGAATCGCGCAGATGGCTCGTGCGGTTGGAATTCATTTGATTATTGCTACACAAAGGCCTTCTGTGGATGTGATCACGGGGCTGATTAAGGCTAATATTCCTTGTAGAATCGCATTTGCGGTGAGTAGCTCGATTGATTCCAGAACGATTTTGGATGGTATTGGAGCCGAAGATTTGGTTGGTAGGGGAGATATGTTGTATTTGCCGCCCGGAAAGAACAAACCGGTTCGTATTCAGGGAATTTTTGTTTCAACTGATGAAATTGAACGTATAACGAATAGGGTGAAGCTAACTATCGAGCCTGATTATAATGAGAATATTACTTCGAATGAGACTGCGAGGGAGAAACTTAACGGTGTTCCGGATTCAAAAGCCGGGTCGGATGAAGATGTTTTGTATGAGACGGCGTTTCAGTTGGTGAAAGAAACTCGAAAGGCTTCAGCTTCGTTGTTCCAAAGGCGTTTGAAGGTGGGATATGCGAGAGCGGCGCGCTTGGTTGATTTGTTGGAGGATAATGGAATTGTGGGGCCTGCTGACGGAGCTAAGCCGAGGAAGGTTTTGATTGATTGATTTTTTGTCGTAAGTTGTCGGCTTTTCTGTATAAACCTTTTAATTCGGGACGTACAGCCATTGCGTGATCACGCGTGGCAATTGATTTACGATAAAGCGTTGCTTGGACATTTGGTGGAAATACTGCGTCTCCGTATTCATGTTTATGACGTTGGTATTCAGCTTCATAATCTGCGTTTAGGTCTTTATAGTATGTGTCATTAGTCCGTAATTCTTCTTCTATTTGTCGAATTTCTGTTTCCACCTCTTGTAATTCTAAATGTGGTGGCATTTCTTCAGGAGATTCTGCGTTTTGTGGAGATTGCATGTTCATGTTGGTTTGATTACTTTACTGTGTATGATTATACCATAAATAAAAGGCATGGTCAATTGTGCTTGATTGTTTGTTATATTAAAGATGAAGTTTTGCCAATTATTTCGATGATTACGACTGTTTGACTTGACGTAGGTGGGTATTTTCGTTATAAGTTGTTCTTATTTTAACCATTTTAAAATTGGAAGATAAAAAAGGTTCATCTGATGCAATTGTTAAAAAATTGTTTGAAGGAGCCTCACAAATAGGAGAAATTGAAGAGACGCCTACTATTGAAACTGAAGTGGAAGTTTCTCCAATTGGTGTAATTCAAAAATATGTAGAAGATAGAGAAAAATTGGTCATGTTTGGTGAAGTCTTTTTAAAGTTTTTGGATGTAGACCATAATTTCCGTTTATATTTAGCTAAGAGAGATGATACTCCCAGTTTTATATTAGGGACTTTGTTAAACTATGATAGTTCCTATGATGATCAGTTAACTAGAGATGAAATTTTTGAAAATCCAAATACTCCACAGGAGGTTCTGGAGTACTATGTGGAAAAGGGTAAGTGTGAGGATAGAAGGCATATTGCTGCAAATCCATCTATATCTTTGCAATTAATGAAAAAACTATCAGAAGATTCCGATCCATCTGTTCGTTGTGCTGTTGCTCAATCACGTAATACCCAAATGGATATTTTAACTGTTTTAGCTGGTGATGAAGATGAATATGTACGTATGCGTGTTGTAGGAAATTCAAATACTACAGAAATTGTTCTTTTAAGATTGGCTTCCGATGTTAA
>JAACEU010000148.1 GCA_011682355.1 Nitrospirota bacterium
TAGTGAAGTATTGGAGGAAATTAAAAAACAGCTGAAAGACCTGCCACGACGAAACATCGCAAGGAAAGCCTTATCAAAGAGCTTTATACTGGTTTGCTCGAATTTGGACGAAGCTTTTGAATTCTCAAACAATTACGCTCCCGAACACCTGATTTTGAACTTAGAACGAGCCGAAAGCTATACACAAAAAGTCGTAAATGCCGGCTCCGTATTCATCGGGCAATATTCCTGTGAATCGGCGGGGGATTACGCCAGTGGAACCAATCACACATTGCCTACTTACGGATATGCCAAGGCTTACAGCGGTGTTTCAACCGACAGCTTTGTGAAGAAAATTACATTCCAAAAATTGTCCAAGGAAGGTGTAAGAAATCTTGGACCGGTAGTTGAAAAAATGGCTGAGTGCGAGCAATTACAAGCTCACAAAAACGCCATGCAATTACGTTATCAAAATAATTAATCAATAAACTTATGATAATTGAATTAGTCGGATATTCAGCAGCTATTCTTACTGCGTCTACCATGACCCCGCAAATTATTAAATCCATTCGCACCAGACAGGTTGAAGATGTTTCGATGGCCATGGTCACAATGTACACAATAAATACTGGGCTATGGGTAACCTATGGATTACTAATAGGAGCAACCCCAATAGTCTTAGCGGATGGCCTGGCATGTTGCGCTGGAATCACACAATTTATTCTTAAATTGAAATATGAGAAATCTTGCAAATAAGAACATACAGAAAATGAAATCGTACTCTCCCCCTTTGGAGGGACGTCGAAATTTTGAAGGAAGACTTCTGGATTTTAACGAAAAGACAGTTCCTCCAAGTAAAAATGTACTTAAAAAGCTGAGAGAATTAATAGATAGCGATCAAATCCAACTCTACCCGGAATATGATGATTTATGCGGGAAAATCGCTACATATTCAGGCGTCAAAAAGGATCAAATAATGATAACCAATGGTTCAGATCAGGGAATAGATCTTATTTTCCGCACATACACAGAGAAAGGGGATAAAGTCATTATTCCATCTCCGAGTTTTGCGATGTTTTACCAATGTTCACGCGTAATAGGAAACAAATTAGGAATGCCGGTGTACAACGAAGATGGATCTTTCCCCACAGACAAAGTAATCAAATCAATTAAAACAGGCGTAAGACTTGTGGTCATTTGCAATCCAAACAATCCAACGGGAACAGCGGTTGAGCTTGAAGACATTGAGGAAATTGTCAAAAAAGCACTCAGATTTAGTGCAATCGTATATGTCGACGAGGCCTATTTTGAATTCTGTAAAATTACAGCCATAGGATTGATTGATAAATATCCCAATCTCATTATTACCAGAACATTCTCAAAAGCTTTTGGGCTTGCGTCACTCCGAATCGGCTACAGTATCTCATCTTCAACAAACATAGCTGAAATGCTGAAAGTCAGAGGCCCATACGATATGAATATGCCGGCAGTTGTCGCAGCTCAAGCTGTATTAGATGATTTAGAATCTTTAAATGAATACATTAACGAAGTAATGAACAAAGCGAAACCGATGGTTGAAGAATTCTTTAGAAAAAATAATATTGAATTTTATCCATCACGCGCAAATTTTCTTTTATTCAAAATGCAGAAATCATCGCTTCTTGTAGAGAAATTGAGAAGTTTAGGTTTTTTGACAAGGCTACGTGAGGGGAAAAGAATTGATGGAACCATTCGGGTGACCATTGGAACCGTAAATCAGATGAAAAAATTTATTAACCAATTCAAAAATGCTTAAAAAATACGCATTCTTAGATCGGGACGGCACACTGATATTTGAGCCGCAAGACACTTTTCAGGTCGATAGCATTGAAAAGTTGAAAATACTTGATGGGGCAATTGAGGGGCTAAAGAACCTGCAAAAGCGTGGTTTTAAACTTGTAATGGTTACAAATCAAAACGGAGTCGGCACACCGTCATTCCCAATTGAAGACTTTGAAAAGCCACAAGCAAGACTATTAGAAATTTTCAAAGAAAATGGTATCGAATTTGAGCAAATTTTCGTTTGTCCACACCTGCCGGAGGACGGTTGTGATTGCCGTAAGCCAAAAACAGGACTGGTAGAAAAGTTTTTTGCTGAAACCGATATTGATTTAACGCAGTCTTTTGTTTGCGGAGACCGTGAAACCGACAGAAAATTTGCGGAAAAACTGGGAATCAAGTATGTACCGATGGAACGTAACGGCACTTTCAATCCTTTCCCCTATTTGTCACGAGTTGCATCTGTCAAGCGAGATACTAACGAAACACAAATTAGTCTTACGTTAAACCTTGATGGAACGGGCAAATATGAAGTTGATACTGACATTGGCTTTCTCAATCACATGCTAGAACTTTTTGCCAAACACGGTTTATTTGACCTGAAAATCAGCGCTAGAGGCGATACACAATATGACGATCATCACTTGATTGAAGACGTTGGCATTGTATTGGGTCAAGCCATAAAGGAAGCAGCCAGTGACAAAAAAGGCATTAAACGCTATGGCTTTATTTTGCTGCCAATGGATGAGGTTTTGGTTTCATCTGAAGTTAAATTAGATGATTCC
>JAACEU010000149.1 GCA_011682355.1 Nitrospirota bacterium
CGAGAAAAAGACGAAGAGGACGAGGGAGATGAAGAGTAATGAAAATCAAACTAATCGTTGACGGCGGGAACATGAAGCCGGGGCCGGCTGTTGCGCAGCAACTTGGGCCGATGGGAATTAATCTTGGGAAAGTTATTGAAGATGTTAATCAAAAAGAAAAAGGGATTGATGTTTGGATTGCTATTGATATGGTAAAAGAAGCAATCCAAGAAAATATTGATGTTTGTGTTTTAATTTCAGGGGATGCTGATTTTGTTCCAGCTTTTAATTTAATAAAAGATATTGGAAAAAATGTTTTGAGTTGTGCTGTTCCCAGAGGATATTCAAATGAATTAAGACAGAAATTTCCTTATTATATTTTGAAAAAGGAGGATTTGAATAAATGTTTTGCAAAAAAAACAAAATGAACACCACAGGCGTATACCCAAAGGGCACGAGAACCTCTTCGAGGCCCCGAAACATTTTTTGCAAAGGGCAAAAATTAATTCTAATTTTGTCAATAATTCAGATTTTTTTATTGGTAAATTTTTGTGTTGCGCAAAGTTATAATATCAATAAAACAGATAAAATTTTCAATTTAGAAATAAACGAAGTTTCAAAAAAGTTGATTAAATCAAGTTTAAATTTATTGATTGGATTTTTGTCGATAAAACAAATTGGTTTTGTTTCTGCAGCAGATACTTGTTGTGAAAAAACAAATACAGGAGCATATTGTCAAAATGTTGCAGACGCTAGTTTTTGTAATTCAAAATTCAGAATAGACCCTAGAAATTGTGAAAGTACACCTCTTTGTAAAAAAGGATATTGTGTGGATGTCGACGGCTCAAGTCAAATAGGATACGATGCTCAGTGCCCAGACAGTTGGTCTTTGAGTGAGCCCGCCATTGGTTGTTGTATGTTAAGGGAGAATAGTCAAATTAATACTCAGGCGTGGTGCACAAAGCAAGATGGAGAATTTGATGATAGTATAATAAGTGCAAGCAAGTGTAAATATTATTCTCCAGATAAAGAAGGGGCTTGTGTTTACGAAACATCCGATGGACTGGGAACTAAAACTTGCACATTTGAATCAGAAAAGAAATGCTTGGAAAGAGAAACAGGAAATCCTATCTTTTCATCAGAAGATATTTTATGCTCTCGTGAAAATCTTAACACAGGTTGCACAAGGAATGAAAATATTGGTTGTTATCAGGGTAAAATATATTGGTTTGATTCTTGTGATAATAGGGAAAATATTTACGCAGGAAATAGCAAGGATGAAAAAACTGCAAGTTGGTATGATGGTCTTGTGAATAGAGATGTAGCAACTTTCTGTGTATTTAGTAAGGATAAAGATTGCGGTAATTGTGATAGTACAAATAATATATGTAAAGTTACTAAAAGTGGCAAGGGTGTTGCCGCGGGAGATTTTATTTGTGCAGACATGGGGTGTATTGATGAAACAGATAATAATAAACCTAGACAAAATGGTGAGAGTTGGTGTATTTATGAGGGGCAGGTTGGAGAGAATTCCTCAATAGGATTTAATATCTCTACAGACATACCTGGAACAAGTCACTTTCTAAAGAAATGTAGTCATGGGGAAATAAAAACAGATTCTTGCGGAGACTATCGAAGAAGTATTTGCGGGGAAACTGAAAATGATGATGGTGTTTCAGAAGCAAATTGTAGACCTAATTTAGGTGTAACGTGTTTTGAGATAGAAGACATGAAAAAGTGTGAATCAGAGCCAGATTGCAGAATTCACAAAGTGGATGCTGCAGATTATTTTTCATTTGAGGCTTGTGTTCCAAGGTATTCTATTGGATTTAATCCTGAACTTTACAAGGAAGGGGGCTCACATGATGCTGATGCAGTTTGTGGTTTAGCTACACAAACTTGCACGATTGTTGAACAAAAACAAATCACCTCAAGGATGTGTGGTGAGGGGGTATTTCGACATAAATGCCATGGCGTAAATTGGGTATATATTGCAAATGAAGAATGCGATACAAATCCAAATAAGTTTTACAAACAAATGAATGATTTTTGTATAAGTCTTGGAGATTGCGGGGGCTACATAAATATCAACGGAGATTATACTGGTAGAAATGATGTATCCTCAGAAAGATATGACGGACTAAACAATACCGATGGGAGTTATGGGGACTCGGGGAATCCTCCAATGAAATTAGGTGGAGATGCAAGTTTTGAAGACATAGATAAAATTAAGCAAAATTTTGCAAATGACCGAAGAGAAGATATAGAACCTGGAGAAATAGGAGGGGGAACGAAAAATGTCAAGAACGCATTGGGATTGATAGTTGCAGTGGGTATGACGGCTGGAGCTATGACTTATGGGTGGGGATATGTTGCTGCAGGTATTGCTACAATAATTCTTGTGGTGATAGAGATCGCTTTTCCTAATGAAGGAAAGATATTAAAAACACCACTTAAATTTACCTGTAAACCATGGGAGCCCCCTATTACAGAAGGCAATTGTAAAAGATGTAACGAGGGAGAGCTTCCTTGTAGTAAATATTTTTGTGAAAGTTTAGGTAAATGTAAAATTTTGGAAAACGAAGGTGGTTTTGAAAC
>JAACEU010000150.1 GCA_011682355.1 Nitrospirota bacterium
ATTATTGTTGGAGAGCGTGGAAATATTGAATCTACCAAGTTCTTCCTTCCGGGACTCCGAGAAAGTAGCCAATCTGAGATTTATGCTGAGAGTTATGAGCCAATGACCGGTGGCGTGACTGATTATGTGACTTATATTTCTACTGAGGATGTAGAGGCGGCTAAATCGCGCTTGCATGACGAGCTGATGAAAACGGCTGTGGATGAACTGAAGGTGGCCGTGAGTGAAAAGAGCCAGCTGGTGGCCGGAAGTACAACTTATACTTTGTTGGAGGGTGAAGGAGCAATTCAGCTTGGCGAAGTGACAATAAACGTTGCCGGTGATCTTGAAGGACAAACTGTGAGTGAATTTACAGTTAGCGGAGAAGTTTATGTGAGTGGCGTTTATTATGATCATGATGCAATGTTGGAAATATTGAAGAGTGAATTATTGTTGAAAAAAAGTCCACAGAAAGAACTTTTGCGCATCAACGAAGACTCCACTTCTTATAGAATATTTGAATGGGATGAATATTCCGGAAAAATGAAATTAACGGCTAACATCAAAGGAATTGAGCAATTCTCTATTGACCCCAATAAGGAAAATGGCGAAAGGCTATTGACCAAAATCAAAGATCATATTGTCGGCAAGGATATCGACGATGCAAAGCTTTATATTCAAAATCTTCCCGAAATAAATAAGGTGGAAATCGATAGTTGGCCGGTTTGGTCCCCTACAATCCCAAACATTCCTGAAAATATTGAGTTTGAAATAAGGGACGCGATCACGGTGGAATAATGTTGCACGAACCATGTAATTATGGTAAAATAGTTTAATCAAATAAAAAATTAAATAAAAACAAAATGAAAAATAGAAAGATTAGAAATTCTTTGATTGCCGCGGGTATCGCCGTGCTTGCAGGAGTTTTGGTATTAAGCGTAAGCGTCGCTATCGGTGATGCACCCGGATATGCGCCTCCGGGTGGCGGAGTGAGCCCTGTATTTAGTGGGCTAGGAGTTACGGGAGATTCTCAATTTCTAGGCTCAACAGCTACATATGGAAACTTTATAGCATCCGGTTCAACAAATAGATTCGACGGTGATTTAGAAGTTGATGGAACTCTTGAAGTACTTGAACCTCTTGTTGTAAGTGGCTTTTATGGAATAAGAACCGCCACTCCCACTGATCCGGATCCGGTTAAGATTGATGATGATTTGGATGTGGTCGGTGATCTTCAACTGGGTACCGGATCTATGTTTGGAAGTATTTATAATGTAAACTCGTCTACTTCTGGCACATGGGTTTTTTCAGATTCCTGTTATAGTGACGATATTTTGCTTAGTTGCGGTGGATATAGCTCGGCCGGGTTGAGAGGACTTTATCCCTTTGCAACTGTATGTATGGTTTATCCAGCATCATCAGCCCCTACCGTTACCGCATATTTAACTTGTCTTGACCCTGAGGGAATAAGAACGGGATTCAATCCATAGAAATCATTTTTCTCCCAGTATTTCTACACCTGTTATGCAGACATTTTTGATTTCCGCATCTTCGAATTTTTCGCAGTCTTTGAGTGTGGCCTCTCCTCCGCCTAGAAGTTCGTTTAATTCTGACAAATCATCTTCTCTCTGTTCGTCCAGTTCCTCATAATGTTCTTTTAATTCCTCCTGTTCTTTATCCATATCTGTTTCCTGAACTTCTAGAATAAGTTCTTCGTTTGTCCCCTCAACTTCTTCCTGGGTTTGTTGATCCTTGTCCTGCCCCAAACATCCTGTAAGAGTTATCATTAAAACGAGTAGGCAAAGTAAAATTGAAACTTGTTTTCGCATGGTGAATGAGTTAATTTTTAAAACCGATGTTAGGATTATATCCAATTTGACCCGCTTTTCAAAGAAATAAGATGAAAATTGTAATTAAAACTCTGGGGTGTAAGTCGAATCGCTACGAATCGGATGTGCTTTTTGAAAGGTTGAGCGGGGCTCATGAGGTTTTTGAGATGAATGAGGGCGTGACCACTTTTCAGAGGCGGGCGCAGGCTGATTTTGATATTGCTGTTGTGAATACTTGTACTGTCACTCATGTGGCGGATCGGAAGTCACGGCAGGCTATTCGGAGTTTAAAGAGCGCTAATCCGTCGTGTCGAGTTGTAGTTTTCGGGTGTGGGTCGAATGTTGCACGGGAGGATTATGAGGCGATTGATGAAGTCGATATGATAGCGGGGAATGTGGATGAGGTTGTGGATTTCGTGCGAGATGTTGGGGATGAATCGGAATATGACGAATTGAAATATAATGAGGCTGTGGATTGTGGGGTTCGGACGCGTGGCGTCGTGAAAATCCAAGATGGATGTAACAATTATTGCACGTATTGTATTATCCCTCGTGCTCGCGGGCCGGAGGTGAGTTTTGATCGGGAGCAGATTCTGGAGGAGGTTCGGCGGAAAGAAGAGGCCGGGTTTCGGGAGATTGTTTTGACCGGGATTATTATTAGTAATTGGGAGCGTGAAGATATGGACTTTGTGGATTTGGTTGAATATTTGATTGAGGATACTGAGTTTGTGCGATTTCGAATCAGCTC
>JAACEU010000151.1 GCA_011682355.1 Nitrospirota bacterium
CGAGACCCGCAGAAAAAATGCTACGCCTTGCTCGGGCAGATTCTCGCAAAGTTTTTTGGTAGTGAGGAGGTTGTGATTTGTTTAGTCTTCAGAAGATGAGTTCTAAAGGCTTGAAAGAGGGTTTGAAAGGAGTAGAGTTATTCTGAAAATAAGTATGAATATATGGAAATTGACGATAAAAAGTTTGATAGATTAAAAGAGTCTGTGAAGAAGCAATATGATTCATTGGATTCAGTGCATTGTCCTTATTTCAAGGACAAAGTACATTTTAAATCCTTTGGTTATCAACATATGTTTCATAAAGGACCTAACAACATAACGCGAAGGCTTAAAAAAGATCAATATATACGGATGAAGTTATTTAAGTATGCACCAATATTATTACGAGATTCCAAAACGGTTCAAGAATATCAAAAAAAACAAGATTTTATCCCTGTAACTCATAATAATCGTACTGAAAAAGTATTAAAGGATGTGGAATATTGGGGATTTCTTGGAATTGTTGATGATAAAAGAATTAAAGTGGTTGTTAAAAAGATCGGGAGAGGTCAATTGCAATACTGGAGTATATTGCCAAAATGGAAATCACGTAGGAAGGGTGGTAAACAGGATTTTGTTAATTATATAAAAGATCTAGAAAGTATTTAAAAAAGGCACTTGCTAACGGCTTAGGTCTTGGCCGTACGGAGCTAGCGCCCCACAAGTGCGGTCGCATAGTAATACATTTCGCGCAACAAGTCAAGGGATGTGTCAAATATTATCTGTTGGTTTATGTTTATAAACATTTCAAATTGACTGAATTATCGACTTGTGGTAGGCTTCGCTGGTCAAAAATATATTGTTGTCCAAGGGGAGCATAGTCGAGTTTCATTCTAGACATTCAAAGTTTGATAATCTAAAAATAATTTTCTTACACATTACAAAATGGAAGAAGGAGTTATTGCTCGTCTTGTTTCGGACAGAGGATTCGGATTCATCTCTCGAGAGGGAGAAGAAAAAGATCTTTTTTTCCACTCAAATGAGCTTGTAGATGTAGAGTTTAACGACCTTAACGAAGGAGACAAAGTAACTTTCGAAGTTGCTGACGGTCCTAAAGGTCCAAACGCTATAAAAGTTAGCCTAGTTGCATAGGTTGATTCTGCAGCATTAAAAAACCGAAGGTCCTTACTTTATTGTTAAGGGCCTTTTGTTGTTTTGGTTGAATTATTGTAAAAGTAAGGTAAAATTCTGTTGTTAATCTTTTAACCTTATTCACTATGGCAGATAAGAAATTCGAGCTTTCAGGTAATCTTCTGAAAGTCGTTATTGTTTTTTTGGTGGGGCTTTTTGTTTTCTGGGGATTTAAAGCTTATGAAAGTTATTGGAACACGCAAGGGGGGAATTATCCTCGTGAAATCACAATAGACGCTACGGGAAAAGCATTTGTAGTGCCTGATACGGCGAAAATTTACTTGGGAGTTTCTTCAAAAGCTGATACTTCGGAAGCTGTGATGGAGGAAAATACTGAGAAAATTAATGCGGTCATGGAAGTTCTTGCGGATCTTGATATTCCGGAAGAAGACATCAAAACCACAAATTATAGCCTTTATCCAAATTATCAATGGACGGAGGTTCGTGGAGAATATATTGATGGATATGCTTTGGATCAAAATGTTGAAGTGAAACTGACTGATTTTGATCTTGTTGGTGATCTTATGGAAAAAGTTGTTGGAGCCGGGGCAAATGTGATAGGAGATGTGAGTTTTATTGTTGATGATACGGAAGCCGCAAAGGGAGAAGCTAGAAAAGATGCCATTAAAAAAATTAATGAAAAAGTTGCATCAATAGAGGAAGCTTCGGGACTGAATCTCGGAAAAGTTATGAGTTATTACGAATATGAGGCTTATGATTATGGAAAAGGGTCTTACGCGGAATCTATGTCGTATGATTCATCCGGTTATGGTGCGTCTGCTCCTGTTCCTGTTATTGAGCCGGGCCAGGAAGAAGTTCAACTTACTGTTAGTTTAAGCTATAAGATAAATTAATAATACTATGGAACGATTTGAAGAAATTTTGGGGTATGAGTTGTGGGGGAATTCTGTTTATGATTACGGGTTTGCCCTTATTCTATTTGTCGGTCTTTTGGTCGTTTTTAAGCTTTTCAAGATTATTGTTGTGAGGAGGCTTGGTAAGTTGGCGAAGAGAACAAAAAATGATTTTGATGATGAACTGATGAAGGCGACAGAAGCTATTTCACCTTTGTTTTATTTTGTTGTGGCTTTGTATTTTCCACTTCGGATGCTTGTTGTGGATTCCATCGCCGACAAAGTGATTGTTGGAGTGTTTTTGGTTGTGGTCGTTTATCAGGTTGTGAAAACTCTCCAGACTTTGATCGAATATGCTCTTATGCGTTTTGCTTCCAAGAGGGATGGAAAGGGGGCGCAGGTGGAGACGACTTTTGTGGGGATTAAGTTGATTGTTCGGATAGTGCTTTGGGTGGTTGCGATTTTGTTGATTTTGTCGAATTTGGGATTCAATATTACTTCTCTTATTGCGAGTTTGGGT
>JAACEU010000152.1 GCA_011682355.1 Nitrospirota bacterium
GGGACTTTAGATTTCCCCGAGTTCACCCAGTTTTTCTCACTCATCATTGCTGATGAGGGGATCGAATTTCAATCCTTTGCTCTACCACTGAGCTACCCCGGCACGTTGTTAAAGTACGAAAAGTACAAAAGGATTCTAAAGACTGGGGCTGGATAAATCAATGTTTTTTGTAAAAAGTGTCTACATAGACACTTTTTGACGTTTTTTGGCAACTTACGCGGTGCTTGAGCAGGTGAGATAACTCTTGACTTTTTGTGGATTTTAAGTATAATTCAGGGTCACGTAATGGTTTATTAGGCACTGGCTCTACTTGGTAGCGGCCGTGTCGGCCGATACTTGAAAAGTAGGGTAGCACCGCGACAAACAAACTGGAGGAGAGACAAAGTTGGCAAAAAAATGGGGGAGAAGAAGAAAGAATTCCAGAGAAATGTGTGCAGTCTCCGTGTCCGATTTGGACAAGTGGCAGACTGATAGCAAGGTCCCAAGCGGACCATGGGAATGTGACGTCTGCGACGAAAGCCACGATTACTGGTTCCAAGTCCTGGAGTGTCGACGACGCCTAGAGGAGGCGGAACAGAACAAAGGCTAACTAGTCAGTATTCATGAGTTTGTACGATGGCGCTATCGGAGGTCACTGCGTTTTTACGCATCACCTCCCCGCGACTTGCTACCCTACAAACTCTTTATTCCAAAAAAGATAGCAAATTCACTATAAATCCCTTATAGTTGTTTCACATATTTATTAACACCTTTTTATATGGCGAAAAGTAATAATAATTTTCTTGCAATTGCAGTTCTCGTTGCCGCTGTGGTGCTTTCCGGATCGCTGGTCTTCCTTGGTACACAATCAAGCTGTGATAATGATGAATTGAAGGCGGCTGTGATCGAAGGAGTGGCTGAATTTGTAGAGAATGGACCTCCGGCTGAAGAACCTGCCGTTGTAACGGATTTAACTGATTTATCTGATGATGATGCGTTTATTGGAGATGAAGATGCTCCGGTTACTATTGTCGAATTCTCAGATTATCAATGTCCATATTGTTATAAGTTTTATACTGGTGCTTACCCTGAATTGAAGAAAAATTATGTTGATACGGGGAAGGTAAAAATTGTATTCAGAGATTTGCCTTTGAGTTTCCATGAGGGAGCGTACCCTGCCGCTTTGGCGGCGGAATGTGTTCGTGCTCAGTTCGGTGACGAAGGATATTTTGCAATGCACAACAAACTTTTCGAGAATCAGGACGTGTTGAGCGGGGATGCTCAATCTGTTGCAATTTCATTGGAGGGATTTGCGAGAGATGTTGGTATTGACCCCGATCTGTACAACGAATGTGTTGCAAATGATACTTACAAAGATGAAATTTTTGCTGACATTTCAGCCGCTCAATCAATTGGAATCGATGGAACTCCTTCGTTTGTTATAAATCAAGAAGTGTTGATTGGTGCACAACCATATGAAACCTTTGCACAAATTATCGAAGCTGAATTGGCTAAGTAAGCTTTCTCTAGGCAGTGTACAGCGTAAATACGAGCTTTGTTCCGTCCTCCCAATCTTCATTGACTACGGTTTTGTTGGAGAATTTTTTCGGAACTTTTGGGAAGAAAGTGTCACAATCATATTGTTTTTCGATGTGTGTGAGGTAGACGCCTGTTAGTTTTGGGTGCTTGATCGATTCCTTGTAGATCATCCCTCCTCCTATGAAGAAAATATCCTCTACGTCCCTGCCTGCTGAGTCTAGTGCCTCGTCGATAGAACCATAAACGGCTGCTCCTTTTGCTTTGTACTCCGGATCCCATGCCAAGACTGCGTTTTTGCGATCTTTGAATGGGCGATATTTTTCGGGAATTGATTCCCAAGTGCGACTTCCCATAATGAGCATGTTCTTTTTGTCCGGGTCCTTGGTTTCAGTAGTGGTTTTTTTGAAAAATGCCATGTCTTTGCTGAATGACCATGGAAGATCATTGTCTTTTCCTATTCCAAAGTTTTCGTCGACTGCGGCTATTACGTATATTTTGTGGCTCATACTGCTATTGGGAATTTGATAAATGGATGGTGCTCATAGTTTTTGAGTTCGAAATCTTCATATTTTATTTCCCAGAATGGTTTTTTTGTAATTTCTAGTTTTGGAAGTGGGAATGGTTTTCGTGTGAGTTGTTCCTTCAATCCGTCGATGTGATTTGAGTAAATGTGGGCGTCCCCTATTGTGTGTGTGAATATTCCGGGTTCGAGGTCGCATTCTTGTGCAATCATTATCATCAAAGCTGAGTAACTGGCGATGTTGAATGGGACACCGAGCGCTATGTCTGCGCTTCGTTGGTAAAGTTGGCAATCGAGTCGTCCGTTTAACACATAAAATTGGAAGAATGCGTGGCATGGATAGAGAGCCATTTTGTCGAGATCTGATACGTTCCATGCGGATACCAGGATTCTGCGTGAGTCCGGATTGGCTTTGATCATTTCTATCGCGTTCTGGATTTGGTTTATGTGGGTTGTTAGCATTTTTCCGTGCTCATCTTTCTCGTGTTTTTCCCATTT
>JAACEU010000019.1 GCA_011682355.1 Nitrospirota bacterium
TCATTCTCAACGTCGTATCCCTCCATCAATTCCTGCCATGAATAAAGCTTTTTACGATAAGGATTGTAAGGAAGCCCTACAATTTTTGGATAAATCACCGCCCCCTTCTTCCTCAAAATTATCTCAATTTCATCCGACATATCACACCCCAAAAAAGTTGTATTCGCCAACTTCACATCCTCCCAATTAATATTAATTTCATTGAGATTCAAACTCTGAATCGTAAGATTGAGCAACGTACCACCCTCTTTCAAAAGAGCTTCCGCCGACTCAACTTCTTTAATTAATTTCTCCGGTAAAGACATATTAAAATATATTAAATCCACACCCATTATTCCTCAATTTCACCAATCCCACAACTTTACAAAAAGAATCCTCATAAGCACTGTAGCAGATTAGCCATTTTCCCGTTATAATAAGCGCAATCATATAATAAACCGATAACCAAAATCTACCATGAAGAAATTTTTGACAACACTCACACTAATCGCAGTAGCAACGCTCCTGGCTCCGGCAGTACATGCAGGAGACTGCTTCAAGGACCCAATCTACAATCGAGATTGGAACGCAGAAGTAACAACAGGTGCCTTCGTAAGAGACGTGGCATGCATGGAAGGCTCTGAAGTCCTCACAACACTCCCTGTAGGAACAATCGCCCACGTCATCGGCGAAACAGACGGTTGGTACAAAATCGAAACCCCAGACGGGACAATAGGCTGGGTCGGCCAATGGCTGGTCGAACAAACCTCAAAATCCTTCACGCAAACAAAACCTGAACCGGAAGAACCACTTTTGGATGATATGGATGAAATATTAGCCGACATATTAGAACATAAATACGAAGAAGCTATTTGGTATGTCTACTACAACGGAATCGTAAACGGATACGACGATGGCACTTATAAACCGGACAACACATTAAATAGAGCAGAACTCTTAAAAATCATCGTAGAAGCCGCATTCGGAGACGAATTCGAAGAATTTGCCAACAAAAACTGTTTCTCAGACGTCCCATCAAACGAATGGTATACAAAATATGTATGCTTCGCCAAAGAAGAAGGAATCGTAGAAGGATATCCGGGAAATCTATTCAAGCCAACAAACGAAATAACATTCGTTGAAGCTCTCAAAATCACTATGGTTGGTTTCAACTATGACTTCGAAAAATCATCTCCTTGGTATAAAGATCTCGTCATACAAGCATCTGAAGGCAATTTCATACCACTCGACGTAACAAAATTCAACCAAGACTTTACTCGTGGACAAATAGCAGACCTGATCACAAGAATACTAAAATCACGAAAAGGAGAACTTGCAGAATATCTGGGAGATTCCGCTGACGAAGTGGTTACTTATAAGGACCTGAATTAAAGTCCCAGTTTGATATACGAAGACAAATTCACTTCATTCGTGGTGATAACCCTCATATTCTCGTTATTAATAAGATAACTCTCTTCAAGAAGATCATGAATATTATCAGCCACTAAAATACACCCCAAAGTTAGAAATTTAGTACCCTTCTCGATCTCTTCAGCAAAATAACCATATCCGTGAATACCATATCCGGTTCGTGTATTTCCATCATCAAGATACATTCTCAAAAACTCGCCGGTTTTACCAAAAATAACTCGGTTTGATTGGATATTTTTTTCCTTAATAATCCACTCATTTTCAGGAGTGGGAGTTCTCAGAGCGCCGGTCATAACCGGGAAAACAGTATAAGTTTTATTATCGTCATTTATCAAATATCCAAACGCATCATCTATGTCTACAAGGAAATAATCCCCTTCTGATACTACAAAATTGTCATATCTGCTCAAATCCCATGAGCTGGAAGAAAATACATTCAAACTGTATAATCCATCCAAATTCCATGAGTCCGCATTTGCAATACCAAAGCTAACAAAAACGTACAATAACACGTACAAAAGCCCAATTGTTCTAAATACCTTATTCATAATAAATAATTAGTTAAAATTAACGATAGCGGAACACTCTACATCATTCTGAAAATGTGTCAACCCCTAGACACACCATTATTCACAAAAAAAGCATAGAAAAACACAATTCCATGCTCAAACCAAATTATTTTATGCTTGGAAGATCCTTGTATCCCTCCCCATACTGATATTCATCATCAATAATGTCCTTTTCCTTCCAATTTTTTATCCAATCTTCCACCTCAAACACCTTATATCCGCCATCCTTTAACGAACAAGCCACGCGTTTGAAGCCACAATTTATTAACATTTTCTTACAAATAAAACACGGAAAAGCGTCTATAGCATCAGCACCTTCACCCCATTGCTTACCATAAATATACATATCACCACCAAGAAGACTTGTTCCCGCACGAGCCGCATTGATTATAGCATTCTGTTCAGCATGAACACTCCTACACATCTCATATCTGTGACCGGATGGAATTCCAAGTTTCTTCCTTAAACAAAAGCCATGTTCTTGAGAACTTTTGGTTCCACGTGGAGCACCACAATAACCCGTAGCCACAACTTGATCATCACGAATAATGACAGCTCCAATCTCAACTTTTGTACAAGTTCCCCTCCTGGAAACAGATTTTGCGAGATCCAAATAGTATTCATCCTTTGTTGGTCGTATATATTCCATTTTCTTATCCCTTATCGAATTATAGTAATTTACAAATTTTTCCTTCAATTCCTCCAAAGTGCCTTCATTTTCTACCACAATATCAGTCATTTTCATACATTTTCCGACCTGCTGACCATCCTCACCCTCACCTTCACCCCATTCTCGCTCAATTTTCCTCAAAATTTCCCCACGCTCAGTAGCATCACTGTCACGTCCTCTACCCAAAACCCTATTTACAAGCGTTTCTTTCTCAGCATGCAGTCCAACAATATAAACATCCTCCCCATTCCGCAATTCTTCAATCTCCGCAGGATTTCGAATCCCATCCACAACCCAAAATTCATAACCGGATTCCTCAATTTTCTTCCTTGCCCGCCCAGCAAGCACACCAGCACCATGCTCAGCACGCATAGAATTTCCCACTTCCATCAATTTCTCCCTTTCTTCCCCAACTCCTCGAGCACGAGCCTCTTCCCTCACCATCATCGACAAAGTTACATACTTAAACCCCTCTTTTTCAAGAATTTTTACAATTTCCCCCTTTCCGCAACCCATGGAGCCGGTAAGCCCAATAATTATTTTTTCCATGCAGAAACCTTATACACTAATCTCTCCATTTTATCGAACAACCAATTGAAGAATTCTGATCCTCGGACGGAACCTCACTTCTCAGCAAAACTTCGATAGCTTCACTTAGCTCTTCCCCCTCTATTCGCCCATGATAAGACAACTTCCCTTCATCATTATAAACAAAAATATCCGGAGTACACTGCGCACCAAAAGCCTTCGCGACTTCCTGAGACTCATCAATCAAATAAGGAAAATTCATCTCATATTCTGCGTGATAATCTTTCATCTTCTCTAAACTATCTTCGGGATAATCCGGATGATAATTTGGATTAATTCCTACAAACTGAACATTCTTATCCTCAAATTTTGCCTGCAAAGCAACAAGCTGATCCCAAATCGCCTGGACATAAGGACAATGATTGCACATAAACACTACAACCAAAACCTCAGCATCTGAAAAATCCGACAAACCATGCATCTGATCATCCACTCCTTTCAGGGAAAAATCAGGAACCGGTGTCCCCATTGAAATACTTTTAGATTCAAGTAAGGTCATAAGCGTAAGGTTAAACTTTAAAAATCAGACCAGAGCAATTGGTTGGTCACCTCGTGATGATACAAAACTTCACACGACTTAATTTTACTTCCAAGTGAGCGTGGGCATCTATCTGCAGTATTTCTCTTCAAACTCGCATATTTTTCCTGACTTCTTTTCCCCATAATTTCTCCAACAAATTCACTTTTCCCAAAATACTCAATAGCACTATAAATTTCCGCAGGTAATTTTTCAACCTCTCCTTCATAAGAACTGGAATCCATTTCCATACCTTTCAATCCCGCTTTCAAAATAGAATAAATACAAAGATATGGGTTTACATCGGGAGCAACCGTCCGTACTTCCATACGAGCACTTTTTTCATTTCCAATTGGAATTCTAACCATAGATCCACGATCCACATCTGAAACTTTTATTGCATTCGGCGCTTCATAATGAGGATCCAACCTCCTATAAGAATTCACGGAAGGATTCATTATCAAACAAATATCTTTCGCACAAGAAAGCACTCCTCTAATAAATTTATGTGCATCCTCAGACAAATTACTTTCCCCATTTGCATCATAAAATATATTCACACCATCCTTCGACAAAGAAATGTTTGTGTGCATTCCGCTCCCATTCAGACTTTGCACAGGTTTTGGCAAGAATGAAGCTGTAAGATCCATCGAAGTCGCAACCTGACGTGCAAGAAGTTTATATAATTGAATCTGATCAGCGGCATCCAAAGCTACAGAATACCTGTAACTCAACTCAAATTGTGAAGGTGCCACCTCCGGATGATCTTTTTCGTTTTGGAATCCAAAAGCCCTTTGAACTCCCGCAAATTTATCAATAAAAATACGTAAAACATCATGTGGTAAAGAGCTAAAATACCCACTCATAGTTGCCAACTCAAATCCAACTTTCTCATCAAACACTTGCTCCGCTTTCGCTCCCTTAAACAAAAACCCCTCAACTTCAGGTGCAACATTGACCACAATCCCACGCTTCTCCTTCAACTCACTGCTTAATTCATACAACTTCGACCTAAAATCAGAAACATACAACGAGCCATCCCTATCACAAACATTCGCAAACAAAAGCACCTTCCCGGCTCCAAAAAGATCTGATGGAAGCCACCTAAAACTTGTCCAATCCACCTTTAAACGCAAATCAGATTCGTTTTGTGGCGTGAAACCCTTTATCGAAGATCCATCAAAAGTCAGATTTTCCTCCGAACTTATCAAAAACTTCTTATCATAATCAAGAGTTTGAAGTCGCCCCTCCAAATCTGTAAAACAAACAGTCACAGCCCGAATTCCTTTCTCCTGTTTCAAATATGTCATAAGTTTTCCCCTCATACTTCCACTAGTCGCACCCCGAAGCCTCTCCTCCTTTACTTCAAGATTCTTTTCCTCCAACTCAACGTAAGATAAATTCAGCAAATGAGACTGTCCCCTCTCCCAAATATCTCCATAATCCCTTTCCCTTGGAGTAATTTCACGAGTACGAGTTTTTACACTGTATCCCCTAACGGCTAATTCTTGATCGGTCATAGAAATGAAAATTAATAATATCTGACTCCAGCATTACTCCCCGATTTTCAGAATTTCAATAGATAAAAATCCTCGAAAACTTAGATGTCGGAAATTCTTATTCAACTAAAACGGCTGGCTACACAAAACCATTTTCGCCACGTGTCGGAACTTTCTACAACTCATTACGAGTTGCCTTAATACCAATAGGACATCATAATACAAAAACAAGCGAAGCCCCTCCGGCTACAAGAATAAGAGCAAAAACAGAAATTATTTTGAGAGCGACCCTTCTATTACCTAAAAACAAAAATATCCCTCCCTTTACAAAAGTATTAGTCATAGCGGCAATAGTAATAGCTGTAACCGCAGAAAGTTCCCCAACTTTATTCGAAACAAAATCCCGGGCAACGTTCACGGTAATTGCATCAACATCCATTATTCCGGAAATAAAACTGGTCAAATAAAGACCACTGTCGTCCATATATTCAATCCCCAGTTTAGTCAAAAGTGAGATAAATGCGAAAAACGCACCAAATTTCAGAGCCGGCTTAAAACTAAACGGACTTTCCACATTAATCATTTTTTCTTCTAACTCTTTAGAAACTTTATCCTTTTTCTTCCATAAAAATATTACCGATAAAATCCCAACAACACCCATGGTTATCATCGGAATAAGCAATTTGTTTAAAAGATCCGGGCTCAAAACACTAACTTCCAAAAGGATCCTAAAAAACATTGCGCTACTTGCAACAACAACAGCCAACACAAAAGGATTTATAATTTTCTTATTCTTTTTACTTTGTTCCGAAAAACTCAAAGTCAAAGCGGTACTGGAAAGAAATCCCGCCAAAAAACCGGTAATCCCAATTCCCCTTTTCGTACCAAAAATCTTAATCGCCACATAACTCGCAAACGAAATCGCCGAAATAAACACAACCATCAACCAAACAATATAAGGATTAAAGAACCCAAACGGACCATAACTCTGATTCGGCAATAATGGCAAAACCACAAAAGCAATAAGTATAAACTGAATCGTAGAAACTATTTCCCGATTCTTTATCCCCTTGGCCCACTTATGAAGCGAAATCTTAAAATGCATAACCGACAAAACCACCAAAGCAATCACCGTCGCCAGCACAAACCTCTCCATTCCACACAAAATCCCCACAATAAACACCAAAATCGCCGCAAGTTCAGAAGTCCCACCAATTGCTGTGAACTTTTTGTAAGTAGCTATATACGAAGCGGTAATAAGCGAGAAAAATCCAACACTAAAAATAATAAAATAAGCAATCGAATAGACCGAGAGTATATATGACAAAGCTCCAAACAGCCCTATCAGAATAAAAGTTCTCACCCCTCCAAAACTCACCGTTCCGGTTTGCTGATACTTTTGCTCACGCTCAAGACCAATAAGACTGGAGAGCGCAAAAGCAATACCTAACTGTTTAAATACTTCAATTTCCATCCCTCAATTATAGCAAAAAATAGATGAAAAATCTACCTTGCGCGCTTATCCAAGGTACGTAAAGCTTTCATAGATACCTTCATTTTTATCATTCTTCCGGTTTTTGGATCCAGAACTTTTTTCTTCACTAAATTCGGAAGAAATCGACGTTTTGTAGCATTACATGCATGACTCCGATTATTTCCCGCAGAGGGTCTTTTACCTGTGATTTGGCAAACTTTTGACATAATTATTCGTAAAAAGCAGAGCTATTCTAGCAAGTTCCTCCCAATTAGCAACCTTAAGTCACTTCTTTGAAACAAAAATCCTTATTGGAATAGTCGCAATAATAGCTTCCACAAAACCATCCAAGGTCAAAAGCAGAAGCATTCCTTCCGATGTTTTCATAAGAAACAAATCTCCAATGGTAAAAGAAACCAGAGCAAACATTCCATACAAAACAAAATAAAAAATAGCCCGATAAGAATATATTGATGCTCCAGTGTCATTAACTATATTTTTGTAAGCGGCAGAAAAAAGAATAGTCAAAACCATTCCCACCAAAAAGTTTTTCAAAAAAATTATCAAGAATATATTCAAATCCAACAAAGCAAACCCAAAAGAAAGAGAAGGAAAAGTTTCTAAAATTGAGAAAATAATCAAATTATAAAGAACAGAAACAAGCCCCACAGCAAGTCCCGCTTTCAAAATATTCGTCAACTTCATAGGGAAAATTTTACATCA
Source organism: Nitrospirota bacterium (assembly GCA_011682355.1). Taxonomy (GTDB): domain Bacteria; phylum Patescibacteriota; class Gracilibacteria; order UBA1369; family LOWO2-01-FULL-3; genus JAACEU01. The sequence goes on from JAACEU010000019.1 coordinate 7,451, forward strand.
ACTGGACATAAAAAAGAAATAATAATAGAATCGCACCATGTCCAAAACGAATCAAACAAGGAGTGAGAAAGATTCTCTCTCTAAAATTTTAGTTCCCAAAGATGCCTATTACGGTGCATTTACTGCCCGCGCACAAAAAAACTTCCAAATAAGTTCACTACGCGCACCGGAGGTATTCAGAGAAGCACTTGGGATGATAAAACTGGCGGCCGTCCAATCAAACTCAACCCTTGGACTACTCACAAAAAAACAAGCAAACGCAATTGAAAAAGCAACAAAAGAATTCATTGACGGAAAATTCAATGGAGAATTCGATCTGGATGTTTTCCAAGCCGGTGCGGGAACATCGTACAACATGAACGCAAATGAAATAATTGCAAACCGCGCAAATGAAATATTGGGAGGGAAAAAAGGAGAATATGAATTTGTTCACCCAAACAATCACATAAATCTCGCACAATCAACCAACGACGTAATTCCAACAGCCACAAGAATCGCAACATTATTGCTCCTACCGGAATTACTACAAAAACTGACCGCACTCGAAGAAGAAATTGGTAAAAAACAAGAAAAATACAAAGATCTCGTCAAATGTGGACGAACTCATCTGCAAGACGC
>JAACEU010000020.1 GCA_011682355.1 Nitrospirota bacterium
TGATTTCCTCAGGAGATTTTACCGAATTATGCAAAAGCTCATATTTTCCCAACAAATGCGCATATTCTTCACTATCTTCCAAACTCAAAACCATTTTTCCCTTCAAATACGCCTTAGCTTTCCTCAATTCCGCCTCATCCAATCCCTCGTCACGCAATTTTCTATACTCCTCAATTATCCCCTTAACTGCTTCATCCACACGTTTCAAATCCACTCCGGCATTCGTCACAAGCACGCCACCGTCAATATAATTATCAGTTGAAGTATGAATATAATAAGCAAGCCCTTTAGCTTCCCGAACACCCAAAAACATCCTACTGCTCATATTTCCACCCAAAATCACCGAAACCAATTTCAAAACCCAATGATCATCATGCGTCTCAGAATACCCCGGGAATCCCACCGCAATATGCGCCTGTTCCGTTTGTTTATCTCTCAAATACACTTTCTCCCCGCCCAATCCCTTCAAACCTTCAAACTCATATGCCTTTTCCCCCTCCTTCAACTTGAAATATTTCTGAACCATATCCACAGCATCATCATTCTCAATATTTCCAACAACCGCGATCACCACATTATCCGATGTATATAACTTTCCCTTATAATCAACAAAATCCTTGTGCATCACTCCACGAATCAAATCCTTTGTCCCAATTTGATCCCATCCAAGCGGCTGGTCACCAAACACCAAATTCTCGAATTTCCACCCGATCTGATACATCGGAGTATCCTGATACATATTGTATTCCTCAAGTATCACACCTCGTTCCTTTTCTATTTCCTCTTGCGCAAATTTTGAATTAATCAACATGTCAGAAAGAACATCGCATGCGACAGCGGCATTCTCACTCGCAACTTTTACATAATATCCCGCATATTCCTTCCCCGTAAAAGCATTGAACTCTCCGCCCACATTATCAATCGCCTCGCTCACTTCCTTCGTATTCTTGTATTTTTCCGCACCCTTAAAGAACATATGTTCTAAAAAATGTGAAATACCACGAATCTTTTGATCTTCGTATCGGCTACCGGCTCCAACCAAAACAAGCACCGTCACCGCCTTTGTGCCATCAAGTTTTTTGGTAATAACCCTCAGCCCGTTATCTAGTGTAGTCTTTTTAAACATCGACTAAAATTATATCACACTGTGCTATAATCCACACAGCCCAAAGCGAAGCGTGGACAATATTAGCTTGACTGAGCAAAGCGAAAACATTATCCCAAAACCACAAGCTCCAATATGTACAAATCGAAACCACGAGTAGAAATAAATAAAATCACATTCCTAATTGTAGGAATGGCTTTTATCACAGCCATAATTTTGATCAAACTTTTCCAATTACAAATTCTGGATAATGACTATTATCAAGAAATAGCGGCAAGAGAACAATATGGATACATAGAACTCCCGGCCCAAAGAGGTGAAATTATTATCACAGATTACCATTCCGGAGAAGAATTCCTAATCACCACAAATACAACACTCAATCTGCTCTACGCAGATCCGGCACTCATAAAAGATCCCCTATACATAGCAGACAAGCTCACTCCACTTCTTTTTGATCTCGAAGACGCAGCCGCAGCTGATTACGAAAGAACAAATGAACTTTCCGGAAACCTTTCACCAGACCTAACCGAAGAAGAAATTGCCGAACTCCTGAAACCACTCACAGACGAAGAACTGGAAAAACAATTCAAACAAGAATTAACAGAAAAAATCAGCCAAAAACAAAGACAAGAAATTCTCCTCGCAACTGAAGTGGAGGAAGAAGATCTAATTAAATTACAAAACCTAAACATCGGTGGGATCGAAGTAACAGAAGGTGCGGTTTACGCATACCCTCCACAAATTTCCAACACTAAATACGTGGCGGAATCAATAGCGGATTACGTAAAAATCCCAAGCGGTAAACTCACAAAGCTCCTAAAAGGAGAAAATAGATACGTAGTCCTTCAGAAAAAACTCGACATAGATATCTCGGATCAAATCAAAGAATTTTTCACAGAAGACGAAAAATGGAACGGATTGGGCATGACAGAAGAATATTTCCGTTATTATCCTGAAGGAACTCTGGCGGCCAGCATAATCGGTTATGTAAACTCGGATAATGTCGGCCAATACGGGATCGAAAGCTCATTCAACACACAACTCCAAGGAATCACCGGAAAATTCCAAACAAAAAAAGACTCAGTCGGTCGACAAATCACAGTCGGAGAAAGCATCCTCGAACCGGCAATCGACGGAGACGATATTGTCCTCACAATCGACAGATCAATCCAACTAAAAGTCGAGCAAATCCTCGAATACGCAGTCTGGGAATACCAAGCATTGAGCGGACAAGTAATAGTTATGAACCCAAAAACCGGAGCAATTATCGCAATGGCAAACGCACCGGGATTTGACCCAAACACATACGGAGATGTTTTTGAAAAAGAAAAAATCACATTCAGTCAGGAAGAAATGGAAAACCTTTATGAAAGCGAAATAGAAGGCCTTCTCACATACTATACAAACCCAATCACGCTCGACAGCATCACAATTTTCAAAGAAAAAGATGACAACGGAAATATTGAATACTATAAATACAAAAACGACGTCGGTCCGGAGGTCTACCACAACAAAATTGTCTCGTGGCCATACGAACCCGGATCAGTATTCAAAACAATCGCAATGGCAATCGGCATCGACGACGGAGACATTACCCCAAACACCACATACAATGACACAGGCCCAATCGGCGTGGATCTAAATGTATTCACAGGTGAATACGATTTCGAAATCAAAAACTCAGATGGCTACTTTGGCCTCGTAAACATGACAACCGTCCTCGCAAAATCCCTAAACACCGGAATGACTTTCATATCAAAAAAAATCGGTCCCGCCCTTTTCTACAGCTACCTGGAAAAATTCGGATTCCTTGACCGAACCGACATTGAATTCGATTCGGAGGCATTAGGAAAAATCGAATATTTTGAAGACTGGACAGAATCAGAGCTCGCAACCCACGCCTTCGGACAAGGTATTACCGTCACAATGATCCAGCTCGCAAACGCATATTCCACAGTCGTAAACGGCGGTGTCCTGATGCAACCATACATAGTAGAAGAAGTCAGACATGATGACGAAACAATCACACAAACGGAACCATACGAAATAAGAAGAGTAATCTCGGAAGAAACTTCTGTAATAATGTCCGCGATGCTGGTCAATTCAGTAGAAAACGGTGTAGCCGCACAAGCACAGGTAGAAGAACACTATGTCGGAGGAAAAACAGGAACATCCCAAACTTACAAATACGGCAAAGCCCTATCCGGAAATGGAACAACCATCACAAGCTTCGCGGGATATGGCCCTGTCGAAGACCCGCAATTCGTAATTCTCATAAAACTCGACCGACCCAAAGCCAACCAGTGGGGATCTCAAACAGCCGCTCCAACATTCAGCAAAATCGCCGACTACTTATTTGATTATTACAATATTCCTCCAGATAAATAAAACTTTTCACGCTCCCAACATTGCTAATCTCCCTTATAAATGCTATAATTTGAAGATTAATTTTGAATATATGTCCGAAGCAAGCAGTGGAAAAACAGATATTGGTCTGGCGGTAAAAGGGCTTGTCACAAACAATCCCGAAAAAGTTGCCATTGGTACCATGGGAGGAAAGCCCTCTCCAATAGACAAATTTATTAATGAATCCAGAGAACTGCAAGAACAAGATCCGGAAAGTGTAATCTCAAAAGTCAAAAATAACGTAATAAAAGCTCTAAAAACCCCTACAACTCTAGCCAAAGGAGTGCTAGACACGGTACACGGAGCTACAAAAGTAATCACACTGCAAATAAACAAAGCTATTCAACAAACAGTAAATCTGGGAGCCGTAGCTTTGGCCGTTCCGGTTACACTATGGGAAGTAGGAACATCTTATCCAAAAGCAGCCATTAAAAAAATCACAAACGCTACGCACACAGCCATAGACAAAGTTTTCGGACTTTTGCCCACAAACGAACCACAACCTACCTCCTCTCAGTCCTAATTTTTAATCAGCCAATTCCACTTCAGCCGTTTCATCCAAACTATCCATTTCGTTTGCCTGAACCAGTGAGTCGGACATTGTATAATAATAATCTCCGATGTACACAATTCTTTCTACATCTTTGTTATCTCCATAATAATAGTAATAATCGAAATCATCACCCAATTCACTCTCTTCATAATGTGAAATTGTTCCTTTCAAACTAAATCCATCCTCAACACTCACTTCATAAACATAAGCACCTTGGAATGTGTAATCTCCATAAACCCAATTATCAATATCCAAATCATCTTTCACAGACTGAGGAATTTCAGCCAGCAATACAGGGAACGCCATTATCCCCTTGTCTCCATCCCACAAAAGCGCTTTGTGATTGTACAAAAGCTCACTTGTAGTTCCTCTATCACCAATAACCTCCTTATACAGTTCCACAGGATTATTCACATCAGTCACGTCAAACATAGACATCTTCATTCCCTGGAACCAAGACCATCCGGTTTCCGCAATCACATCAGCACTCGCAGTATCCAGCCCAAATCCGATAATGTGATTCTCATCCAACGGATGCAAATAATCACTCACACCCGGAATATGAAGTTCTCCAAGAAGTTTCGGCGCATCCGCAACACTCAAATCAATCACAAATAACGGATCAATTTGTTCAAAAGTAACCATATAAAGTCGATCTCCAATAAATCTTGTTGAATAAATAGTCTCGCCCGGAGCTAATCCCTCCAAGCTTCCAACTCTCTCCAATTCTCCATCAAGCACATAAACATTATTCGAAGAATCATCCCACCATCCTTTTGTGGTAGCAATTCGGAAATATTCCCCATCCTCGTCCATTGAAAATTGATTCAAAACAGTTCCGGGAACAGTCCCAACTCCTTGATAATCAATATTTTCATTATCAAGTCCAAATTTGTGAATATAAGTTTCTTCCGAATTTCCACTTTCTTCATACCACCAATTATAATTGTATCTTGGCTCAGCGATATACATATTTTCTGTTGAAGCATAAACAGTTCCATAAGCCCCAATCACCACTTCTTCCTCGATCTCCGCATCAGGATCATCCACAGGAATCGCGGCCAAAATTGTGTAATCAGTCACATCAACAGTCCCGGGCATATATTTCACCTCTCCACAACCAACCAATCCATCAACATCGCCGGCCTGCCCCGCCTCGGCGGCGGTCGCAGAATCTTCCACCAATGGCACCAAATCCTTTGGCATCCAGTCATCACCTTCCCATGGAATATAATAATTATATTGGTTAGCCACCAAATAAACCGTGTCATTAATCTTTCTGGAAGTATTGTAACTTCCCTCAAAAGTAACCCTCCTCAAAACTTCCAAATCAGATTTATCCGAAATATCAACTATATAAACAGCAGTCGCGGAAGTCCCATAATAAGAATCGTAACCTCTATCAAATTCATAAGTGTATGTTGTTCCAATTACAACCAATCGATCTCCGTCCACATACATTTCGTATGGATAAAAGGCCGAATCCTCAAAATCCACAGATCCAATTTCTTCCATCGCAGAAGGCGGATAAGCTTTTACAATTCGGACATCAGATCCCTTTACCAAATAAATATATTCTCCATCTGTCTTCAGAATATCCGCTTCATCTACACCTTCAACCTGAACATTGGTTTCTGAATAATCATCAGAACCTCCACCGACTAACGCATTTTGACCGGAATCCGCAGATTCCTCGACGGCCATAGGCGCAGCAGACTTCGCAAGTTCACCCTCAAACGCAATATCCATATCTGCAGATTCCGTAATCATCACATCATCATAATATCTATTATTATAAGAATTATCTTCAAAATAATTTGCCAACTCTACACAAGACTCAAACTCCATCAATTCAGCACCTTCCTCCACCGCAGGCTCTCCAGCTTGGATATTTTCAAAAGTGTTTGAAACTTTGTAAGTTCTTTCCGTATCAATCCTCCAAATCATTTCAGCCATTTCCCCTCTCAAAACATCATGATCAAAACCGTTAATTTCAGCCGGAATAGAATCATTTTCCTCCAACGCCAAAACATAAGGCGAAAACCATTCCTGATTGTCATCCACAAGTTCCATTCCCAAAACATTCGTAACAATCTTACTCGCTTCCGCAAAATTTATATCATTTCCGGGTCTGAAAGTTCCATCAGCATACCCATCCACAAATCCAAGATCTGTCGCGGCACAAATATACGGCGCATACCACTCATCCTCCACATCCGTGTAACAATTTTCCCCTTCAAGATCATAATCCGTAACTTCCATCACAATTTTCAAAAATTCCGCACGATTGATATTGCTATCAATCCCATAAGTTCCATCACTGTATCCGACAACAACACCTTCGTTACGTAGATAATCTATCGCTTTGAAAGTAGTGTCCCACTCTCCCACATCTGAAAAGCTCGACACTTCAGCTGCGGAAAAAGCTGTAGTAGAAAAGGTCAGTGCTCCTATGATCAGAGCAACAAGCAAGTTTTTGATCTTCATATCTAATATGGTTAAAGATTTGTTAAAGCGCAAAATACAAAACGAATCGTACCAAATATCGTTACTTCGCGTCCACGCTCATCCATTGACAATTCAGCCATTTTGCAATAAATTTTAAGCCTTAGTTAATTCAGACCAAATTAGTATGAATAAACAACGAAGTGGAGCACTCCACTTAACACAAAAAGTAGACTACGCATTGATCCTTTTACTGCATCTAACAAAGGAAAAATCGTCCATAAAACAAATCGCGGAAAAAAGAAATTTATCATTCTCTTTTCTGCAAAAAATCGCGCGACAACTCCAACAAAAAAACATAATTCTCTCACAGAGAGGAAAATATGGAGGATACACATTAAAAAAAGATCCGAAAAAGCTTTACATAAAAGAAGTAATCGAAGCACTCGAAGGTCCAATCTCAATAGTCCCATGTTTGATGCCAAGTCTGAAAAAACCGCAATGCTACAACAAAAACTGCGAAATCGTATCCGGACTCAGACGCATAAACAACGAGATCGAAAATTTTCTCGGATCAAAAACCCTTTACCAATTCACAAAATGAAACATATTCTAAAAATCGAAAATCTACATGTCGAAGCTGAAAGAAAAGAAATCCTAAAAGGTATAAATCTCGAAATAAAATCGGGAGAAATCCACGCAATCATGGGTCCAAACGGTTCGGGAAAAAGCACGCTCTGCAACGCGATCATGGGGCATCCCAGATATACGATTACAAAAGGAAAAGTCACATTAAACGGCAAGAACATCTTGAAACTCGACACAAACAAAAGAGCGCATCTCGGACTCTTTCTTTCGTTTCAACATCCCACAGAAATTGCGGGAGTTCCTTTCAACAATTTTCTAAGACTGGCAAAAAACGCAAATCTAAAAGCCAATCAAAAAGAACTGATTAGGCCGATAGAATTCTTGGAAAAAATGAAAGAAACGGCAAAATCGCTAGATATGAACGAAAAGTTGATCGAAAGATCGATAAATGAGGGCTTTTCCGGAGGTGAAAAAAAGAAAGCCGAAATAGCGCAAATGGCAATCCTGGAACCAAATATCGCACTGCTCGACGAGATCGATTCCGGTCTCGACATTGACGCTCTCAAAACGATAGCGAAAGGAATCAAAAAAATTCACAAAAACACAAACCTCGGACTAA
>JAACEU010000021.1 GCA_011682355.1 Nitrospirota bacterium
GAACAAATGCCGCCAATAGACTTAGTTCATTTTTAACGGGAGATGTAGATGAATTCAATTGAAAACTTTTCTTATCTTTACTTCCGGGAACATAATAGACAAATTTTTGTCTATCCCCGGTTGCATAAGCGGCTATAATGCCGGTTTTGAAATTAGGAGCAAAGAAAAGCACAGTTCCTTTTGGAATAGTTTTTCTTTTCTTCAATGCTCTCAAGCCAGAGTCTCCGTAAGCACGATGTTCTCGTTTTAGATCCGTATATTCATGACTCAATCTTGCCGCCAATACTTTATGGTTCGTGAGATAATCTACTTTTGGTTCTGTAGAATCAGATTTCGGTGGGGAACCAAACAGCAAGTACGAAACATACAAAGTCGAAGTTTCCGTAGCGTTCAAGGCGGGCTTTTTATCTTTTGCCCTCTTGTCATTTTCCGCCTTATACAAATCGGAAAACTCACGAAAATCCTTTGGGACTTCTTTCGACATCTGTGCACGCAATTTTTCTTTTTGAAGCTTACTTAATTCTTCTTTTCCAAGTTTATCTTTATCCAAACTTTTTCTGAAATTCCCCGGAACCAGATCAATATAACGGGCATATTTTCCCATAAACGCACAAAGTACCATTGCAAAACGAACCATCGGATCATTTAATGACATACCGTTTTCCTTGGCAATATCTACAGCGGCTCTGGCATATTCACCCCATTTTCCTTCTATTTTTTTAACCTCTGCAGGATATTCTTCTTTTGGTGTGGCCAAGTCTTTTCCAGGATCCACTTTTTTCCGTGCCGCCAAATTAGCCGCCTTTGTAGCCGCCGCCGTAGGTTTTGCTTGAGCAGCAGGTGTAGTAGCAGTGGAAACCTTTGGTTTTTGAGTTGGTCCTGACTTTTCCATAATGACTAAATTATAAATATATCACCTTTTTCGTCCTCAATTCTCTCTTTCATATTTTTTACTCGTTCTACCAAATTTTCCATCTGATAAGTATTTTTGTATCCCGCATCAAAAAGATCTTTCATCTCCCTAACTGCTGAAAGTAAATTTATCGCTTCATAGTCAGCTTTTCCTTTCTTCTCACTATCTAGCTTGTCATAAACTTCTGTATTTATGAGAGTTGAAGGAGTGTGAAGTTCAATTTTACCGTCTTCAACCAATTGCATCACCAAATGTAAGAATTTGTCATTTTCATCTCCAACTCCGGAAGGATCTTGTAAGGGAGTATTGAGGTCCTTCTGTACTTGAGGATCCTTATATACTGCTTTTTGTTGATTTTCGTCTTGATTTATATCCATAGTCGACTTGAATTATTCTCTAAATTATAGCAAAATTAAGCCAATTAATCAATCACATGGACATCTCCACAGCCAAGTCTAGAATAGAAAAACTAAGGGAAAAAATAAAGGATTTGAACTACAAATACTTTGTTTTGGACAAGTCTGAGGTAAAGGAATCAGTCAGAGACGCGCTTAAGCGTGAATTAATTGAATTGGAAACACAATTCCCCAAACTGATAACTCCGGATTCTCCCACGCAAAGAGTAGGGAGCGCACTTTCAGGAAGATTCAAAAAGGTCAAACACACAACCAAGAAAAAGAGTTTGGCAGATGTTTTTAACAGCGATGAAATTCGAGAATGGTACGAAAGGATAAAAAAATTAACAAAAAAGCCACTCGAATTCATATGTGAACTGAAAATTGACGGTCTGAATATCACCGTCCAGTACGAAAAAGGCCATTTCAAAAGAGCAATAACCAGAGGAAACGGAGTGGAAGGTGAAGACGTAACTCATTCGGTAAAAACCATAGAAAGTATTCCGCTGGAACTAAATGAAAAAGTTGATCTCGAAGTGTCGGGAGAAGTATTCATGCCACTAAAATCATTCAAGAAATTTCCAAAATTAGCGAATCCAAGAAACGCCGCCGCCGGATCAATAAGGCAATTAGACCCAAAAGTGGCGGCAAGTAGAAATCTGGATATGATCTTTTATCATGTGGATAAAAGCACTCTCAAGAAAATCAAATCTCAAGAAGAAACATTAAAAGAATTCAAAAAATTAGGATTAAAAACCTGCACTAAATACAAAAAATTCAAAACCATCGACGAGGTTATCAAATTTTGCGAAAGTTGGCATGACAAAAGGTCGTCACTTCCGTATGAGATCGACGGAATAGTCATTAAGGTAAACGATTTTGAACAACAAAAGGAAATGGGAGACACCGCAAAAGCTCCAAGATATGCAGTCGCTTACAAATTCCCGGCAGAACAGAGCACAAGCCGGATCCTCGATGTCATTCTTCAAATCGGACGAACAGGAGCTGTAACTCCGGTCGCTGTAATGAACCCAACAGCGGTTGCCGGATCAATAGTTTCACGCGCGACTCTCCACAACGAAGATGAAATTAACAAAAAAGATATCAGAATAGGGGACACTGTGATTATCCAAAAAGCCGGAGACGTAATTCCGGAAGTGGTCGAAGTCCTCAAAGACCTAAGAACGGGAAAAGAAAAGAAATTCAAATTCCCCAAGCAGTGCCCGGTTTGCGGTGGCAAAATTGCAAGAAAAGAAGGTCAAGCCGCATACAGATGCATAAATCCAAACTGTAATGCTATTGAAACTCGTAGCCTGGGACACTTCGTCTCCAAAAAAGGATTCAACATAGACGGTCTCGGCAAACAAGTAGCGGTTCAATTGATAGAAAACGGACTGGTTCAGGACCCGGCGGACATTTTCACCCTCAAGAAAGAAGATTTACTCAAACTCGAATCATTCAAAGAAAGAAGATGTGAAAACTTGTTGAGAGGAGTAGAAAAAGCAGCGCACATTCCAATCGACATGTTCTTATTTGCCCTGGGAATTAGATATTTGGGAGAACAAAGTAGCTATGATTTTAGCAAATTCCTGATATCACACGCAAAAAAATCAGACAAAAAAATACAAAGAATAAGAAAGAAAATTCCACAGCAATCCATGTTCGATGAGCCCGAAAAGCAAATAGAAAAAGAAAAGTTTTCAATCCTGGATTTGATAGAAACAACAAAATCTCTTTCATTGGAAGAAATAAAAAATATCGACGGGATTGGTGACAAAATAGGAGAAATGCTACACAAGTGGTTCAACGAAAAAGAAAATATTAAATTTTTGGAAAAATTATACAAAGTGGGAGTAATGCTAAAAATCGACCATCTAAAGACTTCTCAAAAGTTTGAAGGAAAAAGTTTTGTCCTCACAGGATCACTGGAAACAATGACCAGAGACCAGACAAAATCCAAAATCAAACAAGCCGGTGGCAAAGTGCATTCTTCAATCACAAAAGATACAACTTACCTGGTAGTCGGCAAATCACCGGGGTCAAAGTTAAAAAAAGCAAAAGAACTGGGAATCGAAATCATCAGTGAAAAAGAGCTAAACAAAATGCTCTAATTCATTACTTCTCCACCGAAGATCCCAAGAGCTTCATCAACGATATTGTCCTCTTTTTCCTTCTCCACAACCGATTTGATTTCGAGTTCCTTGACCACCACAAGAATTTTGACCGGCTTATCTGTAACTTCATTGATTACAGCTTCAACCTCGACTCTGTGATCGTGCTCCATAACCTTGTCCTTGTGGAAGTTTGTATTGAATTGGATGGTTAAATCGTTTCCTTCAAGTTTCACGGGAACCGCACTCTTCAAAGATTGTTTTAGAGCGGGGACTTTGATCCTTTCCGTGATTCGAGGCCAATTATCCTTAATACTTGCAAGAGTAAACATAATAGCACCCGTGTCTATAGCTTTGTGCTTACGTTCCTCAGGAGTTTTCTCAGCTTTGGGTTCAAGCTTTTCCCCGACCTTCTCTGCCACTTTCTCCTCGACTTTAGGTTCCGAAACTTCCATCTTTGCGACGACAGGTCCGGCTATCTTGATAACAGCTATTTCCAACGGTAATTGAGGAATAATTGCAATGTGCAATTCATTTTGAGCTTCCTGGAAAATATCAATCATTCTCATAAGTGTTGCCATTTTCCCATTATCACCACTTGCAACACTCTCCAACAATTGAGTTCTCAAATTATTAACAAATTCATGAATGAATTTCTTCAGATCGCTACCCTGATCATGTAGCTCATGAACGATTTTCAGAGCACCTTTTGTGTCCTTATTAGTCAAAGAATCAAGCATGCCATTAAGCAAATTTGAATCGCTTACGCCAAGCACTTCGCCTACTTTTTCGAACTGCAGTTTTCCGTCCGTCGTCAACTGCTCCAAGAGACCTATTGCATCTCGCAAACCACCATCGGAAGATTTGCTAATGGCTTCTAGAGATTTGTCATCGGCAGTGATTTTCTCCATTTGAGCAATGTAACTCAAGCGAGTCATCAGAGCTTTATTGCTAATCCTTCTGAAATCAAAACGTTGGCACCTGGAAATAATAGTTTCCGGAATTTTATGGATCTCGGTAGTGGCCAAAATGAAATATGCATGAGATGGAGGTTCCTCCAAAGTTTTCAACAAAGCATTGAACGCTTCCTTCGTCATCATGTGAACCTCATCAATGATGTAGACCTTGTATTTTGCTCTGGTTGGCGCGAAGTTGATCTTTTCCTTCAGATCGCGAACCTCGTCAATCCCTCTGTTTGACGCGGCATCTATTTCTATCAGATCGATAAGTCTTCCCATGTTGATATCCTTGCAAAATTCACATTTATTACACGGGTCATGATCGTCTTGGAGATCATTACAAATAAGAGCTTTTGCAACCAAACGAGCGGTAGACGTTTTTCCTGTTCCACGAGGTCCGGAGAAAAGATACGCATGTGAAATATGATTGGACTTTATAGCATTAACAAGCGTTGTTTTGATATAATCCTGACCCACTAAATTGTCGAAATTGTGTGGTCTGTATTTTCTGTAAAGGGCTATTTGATCCATAGATTTTTTTTCATGGACCAAATACTAACATGAGTGAAAAAAGATTAATACGCTTTTTTGACCTCCCTAATCTTCTTCCTGATTTTCTTCTCAAAAACAGCCCTTGAAAATTGTGAAGAATGTCGCCTGATAGTAAGTGGATGATAAAACTTTTCATTATACATAAGTCGTGCCAACCCGTCCTCCATTGACTCAACCGTCGGCTCAAAGAAAAATTCACCGGTCTTTCCGGTTACCACACTTTCAGTACATCCTCCTTTTCCAAAAGCTAAAACGGGCTTGCCACAAGCCATTGCTTCGACAGGAGTAATCCCAAAATCCTCTTCTCCGGGGAAAATCAGCGCACGACAATTCATCATATATTCCGTAACGGTTTCGTCATTTTTGAACCCAAGGAAATCAATATTATCACCTGCAATATTTTCCAGATACTCACGTTGAGGCCCGTCTCCGATAACGACGAGCTTTCGTCCGATTTTATTAAATAATTGAACCGCAAGATCGATCTTTTTGTATGGTGTAAGAGTGGAAACGATGAGGAAATATCCCGAATGTGACTTAGAAGTTTTGAATCGATCAATATCAACGGGGGGATAGATGACTTCACTATCTTGTTTGTAATATTTTGAAATCCTGTTTTTTACATTTCTAGAATTCGCAACATACATATCGGCTCTATCTGCCGCCAAGAAATCCCATTCTCGCAGATATTTGATAAGAGGTGAATAGAATAAAGATTTGAGACCACTGATCTTGTTTTCCTCGCGATATTCATTAGACCAATCCCACGCATAACGCATAGGGGAGTGACAATAGCAAAGATGCTTGGTTTTTAGTGGAGTTAAAATTCCATGTGAAAATGCAGTACTAGAGCTAATCACGAGGTCAAAATCTGAAAAATCAAATTCTTCAACTGCACGAGGAAACTTACTTACCAAAAACCGATACCTTTTCCTTAGGAAATCAGGGTAATCTTGGAGAAAAGAGCACTTAACTCTTTTTGCGGGGAATACGTCTCCAACCTTGTCCTTATCATAAAACAGAGTATAGATCGGAGCATCCGGAAACATCTTTGAAAACACTTCAAGTACACGTTCCGCTCCACCAAGTTTGACGAGGAAATCATGTACAAGTGCTACTTTCATAAAATGGGGAATAAAAAAGGGCGGCAATTCTGCCGCCCTCAATTTACCTTAATTCAACTCTTTTATTCAACCGCTTCTTCACCTTCAACCACCTCGCCTTCCTCAACAACTTCTCCCAGATCTTCTTCCAGACCTTCTCCAGATCCATCAGTAGCTTCTTCTACTTCCTCAGTCGTATCTATATCTGCAAATGCATCAGCGAAATCACCGGCACATTCTTCCAGAGCTTGTGTGATAGCGGCTTGTACATCTTCATCGTCTTGGTATTTTTCTGTTAATGCCATCATTGCATCCTCATCATCAGCATCAAATCCGTGATCTTTGTAGATTGCGATTGCTTGTTCTTCTAGAGCAGGATCAAAAATGTTGTCCGCTTGGAAAACAAGACAAGTAGCGTCAACAGTAGCATCGATAAACGACTGTTTCTCATCTTTAACCCCTCCTAAACATCCGACTAGGAAGACTGAGCCAACTGTTAGAATAGCTAGTAATTTTTTCATGATTTTTTTATGTTAAAGAAATAATCACTATTAGCCGCATTATACCCACCTAAAAACTGATGTCAAACTGATTCGGCCCATATTTTCGAAAGAGGTTGCGTATTCAAAATATCACTTTTTTGTAACCATCCTCGCCGCGCAATCCCAACCCCAAATTCCATATAGTCTAATTGTGCGGGACTATGAGCGTCCGTATTTATAGCAATCTTTGCTCCTTTATCCTTCGCAATCTTTACATACCTATCAATCAAATCCAATCGAAGAGGATTCGCATTTATCTCCAGAGCAACGCCATTATCAGCACACGCATCAAGGACCTTCTCCACATCATATTCCATCATCGGCCGCTTATTTATCAGTCGCCCGGAAGGGTGAGCCAAAATAGTAGAATAAGGATTTTCAATGGCCGCAATCAATCTCTTCGTCTGCTCCTTCTCTCCAAGTCTTTGATACAAATGCGCCGAAATTATCACAACATCCAGTCCCTTCAAAACTTCATCGCCAAAATCCAAACCACCATCTTTCAAAATATCCACCTCACAACCCTTAAAAACCTTAATCTTCTTCCCATATTTCTTATTCAATTTATCGATTTCTTTCCATTGCTTCATGATGTCCTTTTTCCCCATTCCACCGGTAACTCCAACAAGAGAAGAATGATCTGTCATCGCAAAATATTCATATCCCTTTGCGATCATCGCAATAGTCATATCCTCAACAGAATATTTCCCATCACTATAAGTTGAATGTGAATGCAGATCTCCTCGAATATC
>JAACEU010000022.1 GCA_011682355.1 Nitrospirota bacterium
GTTTTTCTTGATAACAAGGCAACACCGGACGTGAATGAAGGGCTACTTACTTCGGCTTCATTTATCTATGGTGCGTTTAGTAGTGCGTTAGCAGGATTTTTTGGAATGAAAATTGCCACTAAAGCTAACGTGAGAACTGCGAATGCGGCACAGTCGAGCCTGGGGAAGGCTCTTGTAATAGCGTTCCGATCCGGAGCTGTTATGGGGCTTGGAGTAGTTGGACTTGGTTTGCTTGGATTATCAGTACTTTTCTATATTTATTTTAATTTGATGTCTCTTCCAACTGACACAGTTTTGAACGTAATTACCGGTTTTGGACTTGGTGCTTCATCTATTGCGCTTTTTGCTCGTGTGGGAGGAGGAATTTTTACAAAAGCGGCAGATGTTGGAGCTGATTTAGTAGGAAAAGTAGAAGCTGGAATTCCTGAAGATGATCCTAGAAATCCTGCTGTAATTGCCGACAATGTTGGTGACAATGTAGGAGATGTAGCGGGAATGGGAGCTGATCTTTTTGAATCTTATGTTGGTTCTATTATTTCAGCTATGATTTTAGGATTTGTGGCTTTTGAAATGAATGGAGTTTATCTTCCATTGATGCTTGCCGGAGCCGGTATTCTTTGTTCTATACTTGGTACATTCTTGGTCCGTGTGGGGAAAAAGGGAAGTATTCACGGAGCATTAAAGAATGGTCTTTGGGGGGCTTCCGTACTTATGGTGATTGCGGCGTTCTTTTTGATTAAAGCCTTTATTGGGGTAGATGCTGGTGTTGGTTTGATGAATCAAGCTTATATTGGTGTGTTTATAGCAATGGTAAGTGGTCTTGTTGTTGGAATTATTATTGGATTGATTACAGAATATTATACTTCTGAGCATTACAAACCTGTAAGAGATCTTGCAGAGACTTCAAAAACCGGTTCTGCGACAAATATTATCCAAGGTCTGGCAATTGGTTACAAATCAACTACTCTTCCGGTTATCTTCATTTGTATTGCGATTCTTGTTGCATTCAAATTTGCGGGGCTTTATGGAATTGCGATTTCAGCTGTAGGTATGCTTTCAACACTTGGGATTTCATTAGCTATCGATGCTTATGGACCGGTTGCTGATAATGCTGGAGGAATCGCGGAAATGGCTCACCTTGGTGAAGATGTACGAAAGAGAACCGACGAATTAGATTCAGCCGGAAATACTACAGCGGCTATTGGAAAAGGATTTGCTATCGGATCTGCGGCGCTTACTGCTTTGGCTTTGTTTGCCGCTTATAGTCAGGCGGCCGGTTTGACCGTAATAAGCATTATGAATCCTAGAGTGATAATCGGATTATTGATTGGAGGAATGCTTCCATTCTTGTTCTCAGCTATGACAATGCAGGCCGTTGGTCGTGCGGCATTTGCGATGATTGAGGAAGTAAGAAAACAATTTAGAGAAATCGAAGGACTTATGGAAGGAAAAGCAAAAGGAGATAGTGAGAAATGCGTGGATATCTCAACAAAAGCCGCTATTAGAGAAATGATTATTCCGGGTTTGATGGCTGTATTTGTACCTATTTTAATGGGATACTTCTTTGGAACAGCGGCGCTTGGAGGACTTTTGGTTGGAGCTTTGGTTTCAGGTGTAATGCTTGCGATTTCAATGGCAAATTCAGGAGGAGCTTGGGACAACGCGAAAAAATATATTGAAAGTGGTCAACATGGCGGAAAAGGATCTGATACTCACAAAGCGGCTGTTGTTGGGGATACAG
This sequence comes from Nitrospirota bacterium, assembly GCA_011682355.1. Taxonomy (GTDB): domain Bacteria; phylum Patescibacteriota; class Gracilibacteria; order UBA1369; family LOWO2-01-FULL-3; genus JAACEU01. The sequence goes on from JAACEU010000022.1 coordinate 1,742, forward strand.
TTGGAGATCCATTCAAAGACACATCAGGACCAAGTATTAACATATTGATTAAGTTGATGACCGTTGTGTCGTTGATTTTCGCATCAGTATTCACTGCTAATGGAATATTCTAAAGTTTGGAACAATTTGGTTTCCGTATTGAAACTCGATAAAGAGGCTATGGCGAGAGTAGCAAACGATAAAAATGCTACTGCGTGGGGGGTGCTGATACTCTTTGGACCGCCTGTTGTGAATTTGATATTGGCTTCGTTTACTTTTTCTTCAGGTTTTGGGGTAATGTTTTCCCGGGTGATGTTTTGGCCGATGTTTATTCCTGTGATTTCGATTTTTGGGATAATACTTTTGATGAGTTTGATTGCGAGGCGGTTTTTTGGTGGAAAAGGGGATAATGTTGGTTTTTTTAGGACAGTTTCATATTCTGCTGTGGTTTTGTGGTTGAGCATTGTGCCTTATATTTTATCGATTTTTGGAATTTTGGACCCAGTGGGCCTTTATAATTTGATTTGGCTTGCAGGCGTGATCTGGATCATCGTTGTTTCGTATTATATGTTGATAGAACACCATAAATTGGACTCGAAAGATGCCGGAACGGTTGTTGCTTTGGGGATAATTGGATATTTTTTGTTTAGAAATATTTTAGGGGAAATTTTGGTGGGGGATTATTATAGATTTTGGTATTAATGTGATGGACGTGCGTCTTCCAAAAAAGGCGTTTTTCTGCTATAATATAAGGAAATATTAATGTTTCCTTATGCCAAATAGAGGAGGGTCGAGCAAAAATAGTGATGAGATTTCTAAGGATAACTTGGAAAACAATAAAAATTCCAAGAAGGAGGGAGAAGATTCGGCAAAAAAGTTTTCCAAAGATAAAAGGGAAGGTTTTAAGCAAGAGGTTGCAAAGAAAAAGAGAAGACGACGTCGAAGACCGAAGCCTGATATGCCGGTACAAGATGACTCTGCGCTTCCCACTCCCGAGTATGAAGATAGGTTTAAGCAGGCTGAAGAGCCTGTTGAAGCGGTAGAGCCTGTAGTTGAAGTGGAGGAACAAGCACCGATAAATCCTTTTGAGGCGGCAGAGCCGCCGGTTTCGACTATTGAAAAGAAAGCGTTGGAAGATAAGCCACTTGATCGTAAAGATCAGAAATTTGAAAAGGAGAAAATTGAATTGAGTGAGAAGGCCGTACCTGAGGCTATTGAACAATCTGTTGAGGAGGTGGGGGAAGTTGCTGAACAGAGGGGAGAGGAGGGTGCCGCAAATGAGGCTGAGGCCGCTGATGTTGCTGAAAAGGCAGAAGAACATGCGGTTGTGGCGGAGGTTGTTGAGGCAACGCCAGAGCCGGAGCTTGAGCCGGAGCAACCTTTGAAAGGTGTTGTTCAGCCGGCAAAGACTGAAAAAGCCTCTGAAATTGAGCATGAAGTTGAAGAATTCAAGGAGGATCTTTGGAATATTTTGTCGCAGGTTGGAATTACAAAGAAAAAAGTCATCACGATTTTATTGATAATTGTATTTGGAGTTTCGTTGGTTTGGTTTTTTGTGGGTAATGGCGAGCAAAAGACAGTCGAAGATGGTGGTGATGTGATCGGAGAGGAAAGTGCGTTTGGGATTGTTTCTTCTTATGTTTTTGGGCTTGAGTTTGAGATTCCGAAGACTCCTATAGAGGTTGTTCCGATAGGTAAAAGTGGAACATTGGCCGGAGTGGATACGGCGCTGTATTTTGGGGAAGGAGAGAGTGATTTTGAGAATAGATTTGTTTATTATGTGGATTTCTTGAGAAAAATGGATAGTATTTATCGTACGGATGTTTATTCATTGATTGATTTAGCTGTTGATCGTAGGGCGGCTTTGACTGAGCATATTAACGAGTTAAATTCAATTATTCAGGAGGGGGATAATGTGTATTTTGAGATTCAATCCAGATTGGAAAGTTTTGATAAAGAGTTTGAGAAGCTTGCTGTCGAGCGAGATGAATTAGAGGCGCAGTTTTTTGCGGCAATAGACAAATTGATGCCGCGAAGTGCAAATGATTATTTGAAATCTTTCATCGAAGTTCAGCATGATGCAAATGAATTGAAAGCATATTATGGAGCGTATCGAACAGTGCTCGAGTTCTATATCGCTTATTTAGATCTTCTTGAGCCGAGATATCAAGATATAGTCGCGAATACTGAAGCTTTGATCAAAGGGATTAGAGTATTTGATGTTCCTTTATCCGATATTGACGCTATTTTGCCTCTTGAAGGGGAACTCGAGTAGTTTTATTTGCGGTTTTGTGGCATAGTGTGTTTCCTATGGGTTACAAAATTTTAGATAAAATCAAGGCATACAACAAGAGCTTCGACGAAAAAAAAGCAGAGGGGGCTCTGGATTTGATACGTAATAGTGGTGTTGAGACTGTTGAAGAACATCCTTCTTATGTGGATATTATCGATTCTTTGATTCCTTTGCGTCCGGATGGAGATACGCTTATTGCGGCTTTGCTTCATCGTGTTTATGAAAACGATTTGGTAGATGAGCAGATTATTGAGGATGTTTGCGGGAGTGGTGTTTTGGGGATTTTGTCGGGAGTAAAAAAATTGGAATCTTTGGTTTATGTGGAAAATGATAGAGCTTCACAGGTTGAAAATTTGAGGAAAATGATTTTGGTGATGGCAAGAGATCTTAGAGTGATTTTGGTGGCTTTGACTTGTCGCCTTTACAAGATGCGTAATTTGAAGGATTTTATGACCAAAGATGAAATACGTTCTTATAGTGCTGAGACTTTGAATTTGTATGTTCCTGTTTGTGCGAGGCTTGGGATTTATACTTTTAAAAGTAAGCTGGAGGATTTGGCGTTTAGGTATTTATTTTCTGAAGATTATAAAGATATTGATGAGCAATTGGAAAAACTTCGAAGTGATTGCAAGTTGTCGATTGCTTTTATCAAGGAACGATTGGAGGATTTTCTTGAAGCTCGTGGAATTAGGGCGGAAGTTTCCGGAAGAATTAAAAATCGTTATTCTATTTATAGAAAGTTAAAGAGAAAAGCGCTGAGTTCGATTGGTGAGCTTGATGATATTTTTGCGATGAGAATAGTTTTGCCGGCAAAAAAAAACGACAATGGTGGTGAAATTACGGATCATTTATATGCGGCACTTGGGCTTGTTCATGGAGAATGGAGACCGGTTTCTAGGAGGTTCAAGGATTATTTGGCCGTACCAAAGCCAAACGGGTATAGGAGTTTGCATACGGTTGTTTTGGGAATTGCCCCAAAAGATATGGATCAGCCTGTGGAAATTCAGATTCGTGATTTTGAAATGCATCGTGAATCTGAGTACGGTATTGCGTCGCATTGGTTCTATAAAGAGTCGAAAGGTGGGAATTTTGATGCTCATTCTCAGGCAGATCTAATACGTGGTTTGGAGGGAATTCGGAGTGAATTTGATTTGGATTATGATGTTTTGAAGGAGGTGGAAATAGATTTGTTTAAGGACCGAATTTTTGTACTGACTCCTCGTGGCGAAGTGAAGGAATTGGGAGCGGAGGCGAATGTAGTGGATTTTGCGTATAGCGTGCATACGGATATTGGGAATAAATGTGTAATGGCGAAGGTGAATGGAAAAATTGTTCCTCTGGATCATGAATTGCGAAATAATGATGTGGTGGAAATCATTACCAAAAAAGATGCGAAACCTAAATTGAGATGGCTTTCCATGGTGAAGACGAGTCAGGCGAGGACAAAAATAAAATCTTGGTTTAGTTCGCAAAATAAGGAGAATAATGTCAAAGAAGGTCGAAATTTGTTGAACGCTCAACTTGAAAGAATTGGCAAGTCTAAGCTGACTCAGAACTATTCTGTACTAAAAAATTATTCAAAGAGGGCTTTGACTTTGTCATTGAGAGAAAGTTTGGTTGAAGAAGTTGGAAGTGGTGCGAAAATGGCAAGTGATATCATAAGAAAAATTTATCCGTACAGAAAATCAGTAATAGACAAGGTGGTTAGGTCTCGTCGTGGTAAGAAATTCGTGAGTTTGAGCGAACAGACTCTTTCGGAGGATCAAATTTTAGTTGGAGGTGAAAGCGGGTTGCCATTAAAGATTGCGTCGTGCTGTAAGCCAAAGTTTATGAACAAGATTGTTGGGTATGTGACTCGCGGACAAACTATTACAATTCATAAGCAGTCTTGTCCCATGTTGGAGTCTTTGGAGAGCGAGAGGATTATTTTTGCTGATTGGAAAGGGACTACGAAGACTCGCAGGAAATATTTGGTTGGGATCAATATCAAAGCGATGACTCGAATTGGTTTGATGAGTGATATTACTTCTACTATTTCAAATTTTGATATTTTGATCAGGGATGTATCGATAAAAAGAGCTCGGAATGGTGTGAGTGAAGAATTTTTCTTGCTTGAGTTTGATGAATTGGATGTGTTTGATCGATTGATGGATAAAATCGAGAATATTAAAGGTGTTTTGAAGGTTGTGAAGGATGATCGAACTAAAACGAGAGAAAGGAAGGCATAAATCCAATTTCCTTTTCTACCAGGGCTCCGATTGTTTGTTGAATGCGCTCTTTTTCCGCTTTAGTTAAAGAGATTTTTTCGATCTCTGAAAATGGTTTGTCCTTGATGAAAGTGAAGAATTTTATATATTTTTTTTCGAGTGAAACTTTTGTTTCTTTCAGATTCGGTATGACTCCGAGTTTGTTGAGCATTTTTATGATGTAGGCTGTGAACATTAGTGATTTTTTGCGTGAAGTTTTTAGATTTTTGATGGCTTCCAGAATCAACGGTTCCAAATTTTCTATTGGTTGGTTTTCGTAAATGATTCTGTTTGATATTTCAGCAATTTGGACTGCATGAGAGATTGTGGAAAAGCATTTTCTTTTTCTGAAATGCGATTTGTCTGTTGAAATATCTGTGAGAATGACGTTTTTTGGTCCGAAATATAGGTTTGCGGTGCAAAAGTTTAGAGTTTCAAGGTGTCCCGTAAATTTACTCGTGATTGAGCGGGCTCCTTTTGCGATGACTTTTATTTTTCCGTGTTCATCGTTGTATAGAAAAACCAACTTGTCTTTCTCGGAGAAGTTTTTGTGTCCAAGGATGATGAATTTATCTGTTAATGTTTTTTTCATTAATCCTCAAGTAGAGATTTTCCCATGTATTCGTGAACTGCAATCATTGAACTGAAGATGCTCAAGGTCACGGTTGCTACGAGTTCAATCAGGAATATCTTGTAAAACGCAATTCCGGAATAATAATGCCAAAGATTTGTTTCTGAAATTTGGATGTTTTTT
>JAACEU010000023.1 GCA_011682355.1 Nitrospirota bacterium
TTTTGTGCTCCGAAGATGGAGATAGTACCCGTACCTGTTCGGTCGGACTTTTCTTCTCCTTTGTCTAAAATTTCCTGAACTAATTCTAGATATTGTTTCACAGAATTATATTTATCTTACTTAGGTGGATAAAGCAAATTTAATATTTCGATAAATTCTTTTGTGATGCTTTCTCCTTGAAGAGTCTTATAGAATTTTCCTTTTGCGTAGACGGAAACGATGCCTGCTTCTTTTTTTCCCGGCAAGTGAAGTGCTATGTCGGCGTGTCTGGATTCGCCCGGGCCGTTCACGATGCATCCCATGATTGCGATGTTGATTGGTTCGAGATTGTTTTTATCGACGTAGTGATTTACTTCTTTTACGATCTTTTGGAATAATAGGTTGTTGGTTCGCCCACAGCCCGGACAGCTAACTATTTTTGGTTGGAATTGTCTGAGATCCAGTGATTGGAGGAGGTGTTTGCAGGCTTGGACTTCACGGATTCTTGGTTCGTTGTTTTGTGGCGTGATGGAGATGCGGATTGTGTCGCCGATTCCTTTTTGGAGGAGGATTGCTAATGCCGCTGAGCTTGAGACAACTCCTTGTAGCCCGCTTCCCGCTTCTGTGAGACCGAGGTGGAGTACGTATGGTTTTTTGCCCATCTTTTTTATGAGTAGTTCATGCGCTTTTATCAATTCCTGTACGTCTGAGACTTTTACACTGAGAACTATTTTGTCATGTTTTAGTCCGAGCTTTTCAGCAAGTTTTGCTGAATCCAATGTGCTTTTTACCAAAGTTTTTATTCTAATGTCTTCGTCCGGATTTTTGTCCATCAATTTTGTTAATAATTCCTGATCAAGTGAGCCCCAATTTCCTCCTATTCTTACCGGTTTTTTATATTTGATGGCTAATTTTATTAATTCTTCGAAGTTTTCATCTCTGGATTTCCCAAAACCTACATTCCCCGGATTTAATCTGTATTTATCCAAAGTTTTTGCGCAATCAGGGTACCTTTTCAGCAAATCGTGACCGATAAAGTGGAAATCCCCTACGAGTGGTAGATCTTTGTATCCTTTTGCGTCTAAGATTCGGCGAATTTCCGGAACAGCGGCCGCGGAATCTTCATTGTCCACAGTTATTCTGACCAATTCCGAACCGGCTTCGTAGAGTTCTATGCATTGTGCGGCGGTTTTCTTCGCGTCGGCAGTATCCGTGTTTGTCATAGATTGGATGACAATCGGATTGTTGCCTCCAAGCTTCACTCCCCTGATTTTCACTGTTGGTGTATTTAGTCGCATTGTTATCACATAATGTGAGCTGTATTATATTGATTTGGAAAAATAAAAGCAAAGTGTTAATTTATACACATGCTAAAAGTAAAATTCAAAAATACAGGAGAGGAAGCTGAAGTTGAAGAAGGTGCTGAACTCAAAGACGTGACCAAGGAAAAAGGTTGGCCTATTGCTTACGGTTGCGAGGATGGAATGTGTGGGACATGCATTATCAAAACAGCTCCTGAAGGTGGCGGTCTGTCCCCAATGGAGGAAAAGGAGAAGAACACGCTGAGCGTGATGGGAATGGGCGACGGAGAACATAGGCTTGCTTGTCAGTGCAAAGTGAAGGGCGATTGTGAAATTGAAGGAATGTAATATGAAATTGCGAGACAATAAATGGGGCTTTGATTTGAAGGACGACAATCCGTTTCGGATTTTCAGATATTTGCGTGCGATTGCCGATGAGAAACTTGGTGAGGAGAATGTAGTTGATTTGTCGCGAGGCGATCCCGGTTATGGATATTCCCCTTCTGTTCATGGACGTGAGTTTTATGGATTTTTGCTGGAAATTGATCAGATGTTGAACAATCCCGGTCAACATTTTGTTTCTGACAATAGAGATGATTTCGATACTCTTTGGGGTAAGATTCAGGATTTGGCGGATGGGGTTTATTCGGCTGAGAAGGCTGAGAGAGTGAAGAAGGATTTTTACTTTTTCCTTACTCGAATTGAGAAATATGCTGATGCACAGGGCCTTGATTGGGACAAGAAGAAGGTGATCTTTGAGGTTTTTAAGTATTCGGCCGTGAGTGGTGGATCATATTTGGATCCGCAGGGAGAGACTTTGGTTCGACTGGTTATTGCTGATCATTATAATAAAAAATTGGATTTGGGAATTGACTACTCTGATTTGATTTTGGTGCAAGGTGTTAGCCATGGGATTGGGACTATTTTCAAGACTCTTTGCGACGGCGAGGTTGGTTTTTTGCAAAAGGGTGATTATGTGATGCTTGGCTCTCCTGTTTATGCTCCTTACAATACTATTAATGAAAATCGGGGGCTCAAAACTTTTTCTATTCCTGTAGATTCTTCTACCGGAAAAGTTGTTGGGGATTTGGATGAGATTTTGGCTTCGGCTCCTGAGAATTTGAAGTTGATTTGCTTGGTAGATCCGAACAATCCGACCGGTTTTATGAGTGATGAGGAATTTCTGAAAAAGATTGCTGAGTTTGCGCGGGAGCGGAATGCTTTGATCGTTTCGGATGAGGTTTATACGGATTTCTTTTATGAACGGAAGCACAATATTATGACTTATGCTCGTGAGCGGACGATAATGATAAGCGGGAGGAGCAAGATTGAGAGGTCGACCGGTTTGCGGTTTGGTGAGTTTGTGATCGCGAAAGAGGCGCAGAAGTATATTGGGGAAAATATTTTGGGTGGGCGATTGGATATTGCCGCGGATTTGATGCAATTGTTGGTTTTTGCGAAGGCTCCGGGTGAGATTCGTGGAGAATTTCAACATGTCACGTTTGTGACTGGGCCGTCGCAGTATTTGGGTCTGTCGCATATGATTTTCGGTGATGAGGATAGAGCTGAGTACCTGAAGAGGATTAGGATTAATATGGAAAGTTTTTATGAGATTTTGGGACTTCCTTATAACAAAAATCTTTATTATTCATGTTTTGATTTGCAGAGCATTCCCGGGTTTAACAAAGAAGGGCTTGAGCCGGAGGAATTGTTTTTGGGATTGGCAAAGAAAGGCGTGATTTTGATTCCTGCTAATTTGTTTTTTAGTGAAGAGGAACGAGGGAAGCATGATTATCGAACTTTTGCTCGAGGGTCGTTGCCAAATCTGACCTTTTCGAATTTGCAAAAGGCGGCGAAATTAATAAAAGAATATGTCACTGAGTAAACCGGTCTTGACAAATCCTACCTTTCTGTTTATTATTCATCCCTTATAAATAAGATAATTTGTTATGACAACTCAAAATCGCCCTAGTGGTCCAACTGATGATTTGGGTCCAGCTCAAGCACCAGGTATCGTAATTGATCCTGAGCACATGCCAGATAGCCAAGAAGATTTGGATCTTTTTGACACACTGTGTAGGAAATTTCTTGATATTGCTGGAGATAGGATAAAGGAGGCTAGCCGCGAAGCCTTAGAATCCACAACAGATTCGGATACTGAGCCAGATCTTGTTGCTGAGGTTTGTATTTCTATTGCCAGTGATGTACTTGAAGATCTTGTGCCTGATCCTTCTACAGATGGTCTTATGAAATTAGAAGCAGCAGCGAATATGGAAAAAGAATCGTTGGCACAAAGTATTAGAAAGGCTCTTCCAACAATAAATGAAGAATTTTTGGTTTGTGAAGTAGAGTCCCAAATCACAAATATTGTTGGTTTTTGGGTAGCAACTCTGAGAGAATGTTTGAGAAATGAAATGGTAGTGACGCTTTCAGACGGAGTGTTCCCTCACAATCTTACTGAGCAAAAAAAAGAGCTGTATTGTGAGTTGTTACAACAGAGACTTTTCATAGGCGATGAAGAGTTTCGAAGCTTTATAGCTCAATTGAGAGATTCAATCATACAAGATTCTCTGAGTTTTCCTAGAGGAATTGTTTTGTCACAAGGTGATAATGGGGAATTTACTGCAAGAAGAACTGCGACTGAAACACAAGATAGTGTATCAGGACCTAGTGACGAAATGTCTGCTGGGCATAGGCTTAGTATTGAGCATTACGGTTTTACAGTTGATTTTTTGAATGAAGTACCAATGAGCGTTAATGGCCCTGGCCCTTCAGACCTTAATGCTTATATGAAATATTATTTGGATGGTAAGGGTATGACATATTCTCAAAGATATGCTAATGAACCTGCAATCCTTGAAGTAAGTAATTCAACTATAGTTAAAAAAATTGATAGAACTATGGAGGAAATATTCGAAGCTGCTCGAGAAAATGATAGAGAACGTGTTAGAAAGCTTGCATTGGAAATCGAATCCTTAGGTACACTTAGTTTATTTTGAGATAACAGCTGAGCCTAAGCAGATATTCCCATCGTAGAACGCTACAAACTGGCCGGCGGCTATTCCCTGGTCGGGAGAGTCGAGTTTGAGTTTGGCGCGGGATTTGCTTGGGAATGAGATTTTGGCTTTGTATTCGTGTTCGCCGTGGCGGAGTTTTACGTTTAGAGTTTTTTTGGCCACCGCCTCGGCGGGGTCTGCGATTGGAGGTGTGCCAGCGAACCAATTGAAATTTGATACTTCGAGGGTGTCGCGTTTTTGGTCGTGGTATTTGTTTGAGACGTAGATGATGTTTTTCTTTGAATCTTTGTCAACGACGTAGAATGGTTTTCCGGTGCTGTCTTTTATTCCGCCTATCCCGATTCCTTTGCGTTGGCCAATTGTGTAGTACCAGAAGCCTTCGTGTTCCCCCATTTTTTCTTTCGTATCAAAATTGATGATGTCTCCTTTTTTTTCACCGAGATAATGGCGGATAAATTCCGAATATTTTACTTTACCGAGAAAGCAGATGCCCTGGCTGTCTTTTCTGGATTTGTTTGGGAGGTCGAATTTTTGTGCGAGTTTGCGGACTTCGTTTTTCGCTAAGTGTCCTATTGGGAAAATGAGTTTTTTGAGTTGGGATTGTTTCAGGTTTGAGAGGAAATATGTTTGGTCTTTGATCGGGTCCGGTGTTTTTTTGAGAAAGAATCTTTTGTTTTTTTCTATTATTTGCGCGTAATGACCGGTCGCTACTTTGTCGTATTTTTTAATATTAATCTTGTCGAAGAACAGTCCGAATTTGATATTGTTGTTGCACATTACATCGGGGTTTGGTGTTCGGCCCGCTTTTACCTCTGAGATTGTGTATTTAACTACTGTTTGGAAATATTCTTTTTGTAACGGAACTATTTTTAGTGGAATGTCGTCTTTTTCACAGATTTGACGAACATAGCTTAGATCGTCTTCCCAAGGACAATCGCCCAGGAACTCCAGTTCATCTTCCAGCCATATTTTAAGATAGTATGCGGTCACATCATGGCCTTGCTCCTTTAAAAGCTTGAGCGCCACTGAACTGTCTACTCCACCTGAAATTAAAACAGCTATTTTCATGCCGCTATTGTACTGGAAGTTTATATTAAAAAAAACCACACCCCATAAAGTTAAATATGAGGTGTGGTTGGTAGTGCTACTCAAGAGAAATACTTCGATATACTCCGACCGAAGTCGACCGCATAAATGCCTTTCCTTACAAATGACGAATCAAAGCAAGAACGAGATTGAGATTCCATGACAGCATATCTTGCGACGTGTCTACCATACTTAGGATAATGTAGCGTTACCGCTATAAAACCGATAAGAACGATACCAATATCTAATTAAATAAATCTTGCGATCTATTCATGATATCAATATCCAGGAAGGTACTCTCTCTTTAGAAAGATGCTTATATCAATCACCGTAATAAATGGACACAACCCCATTTATCGAAGTAATTGCTTCCAGTTACATATCTCACAATATGAAACTGTTGCGAGTACATTGTCCACCGAGGTGGACAGGTATTCCCCGAGAGGGAGCTGAACTCAAGAGATTATAATATTCCTAGTGACAAGAATTATATCAAGATAAATCCGAAGATTTAAATCAACAGAATTCAAATCGGAATACTGTAACCAATCGAGTTCAGCTCTCTCTGGGGGAACGGGCCTAAAATGTAAATGATCTTTGTTTTTGTTTTTCTAGAACTTTTCTATATACACTATAGCACTTTTCTAAATCTGCGTCAACCCCTGAAAAGGGTTTTTGCATTTTAGATGTTGAAAAATAATATAGAATGTAAGCGTGATTCTTAACCTCACTTACTATGGACGGCAAAAAAGGAGGATGTGGCGGTTGCTAATCGCTTACTGTCCCGGGCAAGACTTGAAACTGCCTTTTTTTGTTGTAGAGTTGAGCGGATTTTAAAAATTCATTTTATGAGTTATGAAAAAAATAAATTTACTTGAGGGGTCGATCACGAAGTCGTTGATGTTTTTGGCTATTCCTATTGTGATTGGGAATTTGTTGCATTCTGCATATCACCTTACCGATCTATTTTGGGTTGGACGTTTGGGTGAAGTGGGCGTTGCGGCAATGTCGATGAATTTCCCTGTGGTTTTTTTGTTTATTTCTTTGGGAATTGGTTTGTCGACAGCTGGAGCTATTTTGGTGGCCCAATATTATGGAGAAAAGAATCATGAACGTGTTGATTTTGTTGCGGGGCAGTCGGTTTTTATGATTATTTCGGTTTCAATTCTTGTGTCTGTGTTGGGGTATTTGTTATCCCCATATATTATCGGATTGATGGGAGCTGAAGAGGCAGTGAGTAGTGCCTCAACATCGTATCTTCAAGTTTCATTTATCGGGATGACTTTTATTTTTGGATATATGGTCTTTCAGTCTTTATTGCGTGGTGTTGGTGAGGTGAAAATTCCTATGTTTATAGTTTTAGGAACTGTTTTGTTGAATTTGGTAATTGATCCTATATTTATTTTGGGTTATGGTCCAATTCCCGCTTTTGGGGTGAAGGGCGCGGCTATGGTTACTGTTATTACTGAGGGATGTGCGTTTGCTATTGGTTTGTTTTTGTTGATAAAGGGGTGGCACGGAGTTCAGTTAAAATGGAAAAATCTTTATCCCAATTTTAAGTTTATAAA
>JAACEU010000024.1 GCA_011682355.1 Nitrospirota bacterium
TTTACCTTTTTTCTCCTCCTTTTTGACTTCTTGTTTTTCTTTAGAGAGTTCGCGCTTTTCTTTTGGGTTGACCTTTCTGTGACTTTTTACATTATAAAGGATATAAGTTATCAAGATAAGGATCGCCAAGATTCCCTCAGTAAAGGTGAAATTGCCATCCATTACGGTTAGAAATAGAAAAATTGAACTACCGAGTAGTATTGGCAGATCGATATTTATAATGTCTTTGTCTACGAACAGGTGTTTTCCCACGATCGCAGTTATTGCCAATACCAGAAGGATGTTTGCCATGTTTGAACCTGCGACGTTTCCTATTACGATTTCTGAATGTCCATTCAATACGGCGGTTATAGAGGAAGCTAGCTCTGGAAGTGAAGTTCCGAGTGCGATTATTGTTACTCCTATGATAAATGGAGGAATTCGGAAATGTAATCCGATTTTTTCTGCGTTATCGGTGAAAATGTCTGCGGATTTGATTAATACAGCGAGGGCTATTACAAACAGTGCTGACCATTGTAGGATTTCCATAGGTGAAAAATGAGTTTTACCTTTGTATTATAGCAAAAGTCGGATTTTCTGGCTACTGTAGCATCTTGATCTCGATCTCAACTCCTGCCGGGAGTGATAGATTTGAGAGTGATTCGATTGTTTTGGTGGTTGTTTCTGTGATGTCTATGAGTCTTTGGTGTGTTCTCATTTCAAATTGTTCACGAGCAGTTTTGTGAACGAATGTTGATTTGTTTACAGTGAATTTTTCGATTTTTGTGGGGAGGGGGATTGGTCCTGAGACTATTGCTCCGGTTCTTTCCGCTGTGTCAATGATGAGTTTTGAAGTTTCGTCGATTACTTTGTGGTCGAATGAACGGATTTTGATTCGGATTTTTTGTGAAGTTGCCATAGTGGTTTTGATTAGCCCCGCCTTGGCGGGGTGTTGATTAAATTAACGGGCCGGGATGGCTCGGTCATTTGTTTATGACTTTGATGGAAATTCCGTCTGAGCTGTCCCTGTCCCACCTCGGCGGGACGAGTGATTCCTTAAAAGCAAGAAATCAATTTTGTAAGGGATTTATATAGGAATGGGGGACTTAAGTCAAATTATTTTAGATTTGTGCGAGTTTTCTAACTACTCGGAGTAAATCTCCTACAGTTTTGAGATGGTCACATTTCACTATCTGTTGAACTAATAAATGTGCACGTCCGAGTCTTACAAACCTGATATCTGTGATCATTGATCGCGCATATTCCTGGCTGATTGAAGGAGGGATTTTTATTTCACCTTCCGGGATTCTGATTCCCGCTTCTTCTTCGAGTCTGGCTACAGTGTCTATTAGATCTCCTAATTGTTGGATGTCTTTAAATTCCGGATTCATATGCCAAATTTGATGTACGTCTTTGATTTGCATTTCATCAAGGGTTTTGAGAATTTCTACTGGATCTGTTAGTGATTCCGGTTCTCCGGAGGGTTTTCCGAGTGACATAATTTTTTCTAAGGCTATTATTCCATGATCTTTGCTACAACTCCGGCACCTACTGTTCGTCCTCCTTCACGGATAGCGAATCGAGTACCTTCGTCCAGAGCGATTGGTGCTCCAAGAGTGACAATCATGTTTACTTTGTCGCCCGGCATTACCATTTCTACGTCTGCCGGAAGTTCTACTGCACCTGTAACGTCAGTTGTTCTGATGTAGAACTGAGGTTTGTATCCTTTGAAGAATGGAGTGTGTCGTCCTCCTTCGTCTTTAGTAAGGATGTAAACTTCAGCTTCGAATTTTGTGTGAGGAGTGATTGTCCCAGGTTTAGCAAGAACTTGTCCTCTTTCAATTTCTTCTCTTTCAATGCCTCTTAATAGGACACCTACGTTATCACCGGCTTGGCCTTGGTCTAGTAATTTTCTAAACATTTCTACTCCGGTTACCACCACTTTTCTTGTTGGTTTGATTCCTACGATTTCGATTTCTTCGTTAACTTTTACGATACCTTGGTCAACTCTTCCTGTTGCAACTGTTCCACGTCCTTTGATTGAGAATACGTCTTCAACCGGCATTAGGAATGGTTTGTCCAGTTCACGAACCGGTTCAGGGATGTATGAATCCAATGTTTCCAACAGCTCAACGATTGGTTTTATTGCTTCTTCGTCATCCGGGTTTTCGAGTGCTTTAAGAGCAGAACCTTTGATAATTGGTGTGTCGTCTCCCGGGAATTCATATTTGTTTAGAAGTTCACGTACTTCCATTTCAGATAGTTCAGCGATCTCAGGATCAGCCATGTCCATCTTATTTAGGAAAACAATAATTTTTGGTACACCAACCTGTCTAGCCAGAAGGATGTGTTCTCGAGTTTGTGGCATTGGTCCGTCTGCGGCTGATACTACCAGGATTGCTCCGTCCATTTGAGCGGCACCAGTAATCATGTTCTTTACGTAATCCGCATGTCCCGGACAATCTACGTGAGCGTAATGTCTTTTGTCTGTTTCGTACTCTTGGTGAGATGTTGCGATTGTGATTCCTCTTTCTTTTTCTTCCGGCGCGTTGTCGATTTGGTCAAATGCGACTGCTTTGTTTGTTCCACCGAATTTCTTTGCGGCAACGTTTGTAATTGCGGCGGTAAGAGTGGTTTTACCATGGTCTACGTGACCAATTGTCCCAACATTTACGTGGGGTTTACTTCTGTCAAATTTTTCATCAGCCATATTTTTTTTGTTTAAATATTAATATATTAGGTGCTGTAAACACAGCGCGGGAATATTATCTGAATTTTTTGTTGTAGGCAAGATGATTTTGTATTCGTCTTTTTGGGATAATGTATCCCGCCTTCGCGGGATGCTACGCTCGCCTGTCCCGACCCTGCCTTGCCAAGGCGGGGGGAACTGACTCTTCGAGCCTTAGCTCGCGGGGTCGTTCGCTATGCTTCCGACCTGCCTGACTTTTTTGCAATAATTTCTTCTGCTACATTATTTGGAACTTTACTATAATGTCCGAACTCCATTGTGTAGTTTCCACGTCCTTGAGTCATTGATCTCAAGTCGGTTGCATAACCGAACATTTCAGCCAGAGGAATCTCTGATTTGATGAATTTGATTAATCCTCTGTCGCCGGATTCTAAAATTTGACCACGCCGAGAGTTCACATCTCCCATTACGTCGCCAAAATAGTCTTCCGGAACGGTTACTTCTACGCTCATTACCGGTTCGAGAAGCACAGGGTTACCTTGTTTTACAGCGTTTTGGAAACAGATTGAACCTGCGATCTTGAATGCCATTTCTGATGAATCAACATCGTGGAATGATCCATCGTAAAGCTCAGCTTTGACATCTACTACAGGATAACCGGCGATGATTCCTTTTGTCATGGCTTCCTTGATACCTTTATCTACAGCCGGAATGTATTCCTTTGGGATTTTTCCTCCAACGATTGAGCTTTTGAATTCATAGTCTTCTCCAGGTTCTTGTGGGGTAACGCGTAGGTATACATTGGCGAATTGACCACGACCACCTGTTTGTTTTACGTATTTTTCTTGCATTTCAATTTCTTTTGTAATGGTTTCTCTGTATGCCACTTGTGGCGCACCGACATTTGCTTCAACTTTGAATTCTCTTTTCATTCTGTCAACGAGAACGTCCAGATGAAGTTCTCCCATACCTGCGATGATTGTCTGACCTGTTTCTTCGTCTGATTTAACTGTAAATGTTGGATCTTCTTGTGCCAGTCTTTGTAGAGCGAGACCCATTTTTTCTTGATCTGCTTTTGTTTTTGGTTCTACCGCAATTCGGATAACCGGTTCCGGGAATTCAATTGATTCCAGCAGTATTGGGTTATTTACATCGCAGAGAGTGTTACCGGTTGTTGTCTTTTTTAGTCCAACCAGGGCGGCAATGTCTCCGGCTTTTACTTCTTTGATTTCCTCTCGAGTGTTTGCGTGCATTTGGAGAATACGTCCAACTCTTTCTTTGTCTCCCGTAGCTGTGTTCAGTATGTAGCTTCCGGATTCAAGTTTTCCTGAGTAAACGCGGAAGAAGCAAAGGTTTCCGACGAATGGATCGGTTGCAATTTTGAATGCCAGTGCCGAAAATGGTTCGCTTTCATCGGCTTTTCTTATTATTTCTTCTCCGGTTTTTGGATCTGTTCCTTTGATATCTGCAATGTCCATTGGAGATGGAAGAAACCAACAAACGGCGTCCAGAAGCGGTTGTAATCCAATGTTTTGTAGGGCTGTGCCGCACATTACAGGATAAATAGATCCTGTAATTGTTGCGTTTCTGATTCCCGCTTTTAGTTCGTTGATTGAAATTTCTGCGTCTTCGAGGAATTTTTCCATTAAGGCATCGTCATTTTCTGCAACTTTTTCAACCATTGTTGCTCTGTACTCTTCGACTTTTTCTTTCATATCTTCGGGGATGTCTATTTCGACGGTTTTTTCTCCCATGTCCCCTTCAAACGCGTATGCTTTTCTTTCAATGAGGTCTATTACTCCTTTTAGATCTTTTTCTGCTCCTATTGGAAGCTGAATTGCAACTGCGTCCGGTGTAAGTCTTTCGTGAATTGATTTCAATGACATGTAGAAGTCGCCGCCCATTTTATCCATTTTGTTGATGAAAGCAATTCGGGGAACCTTGTATTTGTCCGCTTGTCTCCATACTGTTTCAGATTGTGGTTCTACACCCATCGCTCCGTCAAATACCGCGACACCTCCGTCTAGTACTCTTAATGATCTTTCCACTTCTACCGTGAAGTCAACGTGTCCCGGGGTGTCGATGATGTTGATTCTTTGTTTTACGTCTGAGTTTGATGGAGTCCAGAAGCAAGTTGTTGCGGCTGATGTGATTGTGATTCCTCTTTCTTTTTCTTGTTCCATCCAATCCATTTGTGATTCACCATCGTGGGTTTCGCCAATTTTGTGTGTTCGTCCTGTATAGTAGAGGATTCTCTCGGTTACTGTTGTTTTTCCTGCGTCAATATGGGCAATAATTCCAATATTGCGGAGATTTCTTAGGTCTTCTGACATTTTTTGGGAGTTATAGTAGTTAAAAAAGTACGTTCTTTTATGGAAAAAACGACCTCGTGAATTATAGGGAGCGGTGGGCTGAAGTCAAGCTTTTAATATCGCGCCAAATGTGCAAATGCTTTGTTTGCTTCCGCCATTCTGTGAGTGTCTTCTTTCTTTTTGAATGCTGTGCCTTGTTCTTTTGAGGCTTCAGTTAATTCGTTGGCGAGTTTTTGAGCCATTGTTGCTCCTTTTTTTCCTCTTGCAGCGGCAAGAATCCATCTGAAGGCCAGAGCGATTTGTCTGTGAGGCTTAACCTCTATTGGGATTTGATATACCGCGCCTCCGATTCTTTTTGCTTTTACTTCAAGTCGGGGTTTTACGTTTTCGATTGCTGATTTGAATGTTTTTTCCGGGTCACCGGTTATTTTTTTACTAACAATCTTTAGAGTGTCATTGAAAATTTTTCGTGCAGTTGCTTTTTTCCCATCAAGCATAAGATAATTGATGAATTTCTCCTGTATGGGAGAAGATTCTGATGGAATGAATTCTACTACTTTTCTTTGTCTGATTTTTCCCATAAAATGTTTTCGCTTCGCGAAGTTAAGTTAATATTGCATCTACGCTTTCGTTCCGCCGCTGGCTGATTTTTTTGAGCCATATTTGGATCGTCCTTGCTGTCTGTTTTGTACTCCTTGCGTATCCAAGCATCCTCTGACTATGTGATATCTCACACCGGGAAGATCTTTTACTCTACCTCCACGTATTATTACAACTGAGTGTTCTTGCAGGTTATGTCCTTCTCCTCCGATATACGCGTTTACTTCCATGCCGTTTGTAAGCTTAACTCTTGCTACTTTACGTAGGGCTGAGTTTGGTTTTTTTGGTGTCATTGTTGTGACTTTTATACAAACACCGCGCTTTTGTGGGCATGAAACTTTCACATAACGATTTTTCAATGTATTGAACATTGTTTGAAGCGCAGGAGATTTGCTCTTCTTTGTGATTTTCTTCCTACCTTTTTTTACTAATTGGTTTATTGTTGGCATGGCTCGCGTAATTTATATTAAGTTTTTTATAAAAGCAAGATTAAATCACTGGTAAAAAGCTTTCTTCTTCTTCCGAAGTTTCTTCTACTACATCTACTTTTACTTTTACTTTTGCTTTTTTTGTGTCTGCCGGTTTTAATTTTTCAGGATTTCTTTTCCTATAAATTTCTCCGGCTGGAATTAATTTACCAATGATTACGTTCTCTTTTAAACCTTCCAATAGATCAATCTTGTTTGTTGTTGAAGCTTCGACAAGTACTCTGATTGTTTCTTGGAATGATGCCGCAGATAGCCAACTGTCTGTGCATAGGGCTACTCTGGTTAGTCCAAGCAACAATCTTTCTCCTTTTGCATCCTTCTTTTTTGCTTTTTTGAGTTCGGCGTTTTGTCTGTTGTATTCGATGATATCTACGACTTCTCCGGGAAGATATGTGCTGTCTCCACTGTCAAAAATTCTTACTTTGGAAAGCATTTGTTTAGCGATGATCTCGATGTGTTTGTCATTTATACTTTGACCTTGAGAAGCGTAAATGCCTTGTACTTCGGTAACAATATATTTTTGGACGGTGTATGTGTCTGTGAGAGCCATTAATTCTTTCAGGTCCAGATGTCCTGTTGTTAATGCTCCTCCCTTTTGGATGATGTCTTTGTTTGATACTTTTAACGTTCTTCCTTGAGGAACTTTGTAGATTTTTTCAACTGGTCCTTCACTTTGGACGATGATTGAATCTTTTTTGATTTCTTTTACTTTTCCATCCTCTGTAGCTTTGATAGAGCCTTTATG
>JAACEU010000025.1 GCA_011682355.1 Nitrospirota bacterium
TAAACCTTTTACGAATTTAACTATATTCAAAAAAGGATAAGGATACCCTTCGGGTAGTTCAATTTTGATAAAATTGTTTCTCTATCAGAGGATTTTTTTAAGCCATTGCCCTGTATATGACTTAGAAATTTTTGTTATTTCTTCCGGTGTTCCAATCGCGATGATTTCACCTCCGTTATCCCCTCCTTCAGGTCCCAGGTCGATAACGTGATCTACAGACTTGATTACATCCAAGTTGTGCTCAATCACAAGCACGGTATTGCCTTTCTCTACTAATTTCTGCAGTACATTTAGAAGCTTTTTTACATCATCGAAGTGTAAACCCGTTGTGGGTTCGTCCAATACATATAGCGTTTTTCCCGTAGAACGCTTGGAAAGCTCTGTAGATAATTTGATACGTTGCGCTTCACCTCCCGAAAGGGTTGTCGCCGGTTGTCCCAGATGAAGATATCCGAGCCCAACCTCACATAAAGTATTCAATTTTGTCTTAACCGCCGGAATCGCTTTAAAGAATTCCAATGCCTCTTCCACAGTCATCTCCAAGACTTCATGGATATTTTTGCCTCTATATCTCACCTCGAGAGCTTCCTCATTATACCTTCTTCCCTTACAAACTTCGCAAGGGACATAAATGTCCGGCAAAAAGTGCATTTCAATTTTTTTGATTCCGTCTCCCGTGCACGCTTCACATCGCCCTCCTTTTACATTGAATGAAAATCTACCCGCTTTGTAACCACGGGTTTTTGATTCGGGCGTCTGCGCGAAGAGATCTCTGATATCTGTAAAAACTCCTGTATATGTAGCGGAATTTGATCTCGGAGTTCGTCCAATCGGAGATTGATCGATATTAATAATTTTATCCAAATGCTCAAGCCCTTTTATCTCCTCATGGGCTCCCGGCATCGCTTTTGATTTATACAACTCTTTTGAGACAGCTTTTACCAAAATGTCATTTACCAATGTCGATTTTCCCGATCCCGAAACTCCTGTAACCCCGATGAATGTCCCCAATGGAAAATCAACATCAACTTTTTTCAAATTATGCTCTGCGGCTCCTATTATCGAAATTCTTTCCTTTTTACCTTTTCTACGTTCTTTCGGTACAGAAATTTCTGCTTTTCCAGATAAGTATTTTCCGGTTAATGAATTCTTATTTTTAATAATTTCTTCCGGTGTACCCGCCGCTACCACTTCCCCTCCGTGCTTTCCCGCCCCGGGCCCAATATCGAGTATATAGTCTGCGGCAAGCATAGTATCTGTATCATGTTCAACAACAATTACCGTATTTCCAATATCACGAAGAGAAAGAAGCGTTTTGATCAGTTTATCGTTGTCGCTTTGGTGCAAACCTATACTTGGTTCATCCAGTACATAAATAACGCCTGAGAGGCGCGATCCTATCTGAGTTGCAAGCCTGATTCTTTGCGCCTCGCCTCCGGAGAGCGTATTGGCGGTCCTATCCAATGTCAGATATGAGATTCCTACGTTTTCCAGAAAGTTTAATCGATTGCTGACCTCTTGCAGGATTTGTTTGGCTATTTCATGTTTCATTTTGCTCAATTTGAGGTCTTGGAAGAGGTCTATAGCCTTTTTTATAGATAATTCGGTCATATCGATAATCGACATATCATTTATTTTGACCGCTAAAATTTCTGCTTTTAGTTTTTTCCCCTTACATTTCGGACATTTCAGAATTCTCATGAATCCTTCTATCTTTTTGTGTACATAATCTGAGTCCGTTTCAAGATATCTTCTTTCGAGATTTGGTATTACTCCTTCAAATTTAGTTTGGTATTCCCCTACAAATGATGACTTTTCAGGGTCTTTTACTCCGTTCCCAATCTGGACCGTGTATTTCTTTTCCGGATCTCCGTGTAGAATTTTTTCCAGGGCATCTTCCGGAAGCTTGTTGATCGGCGTGTTCATAGAAAATTTATTCTCTTTCGCCACGCTTTCAAGGATTCTGTTGTACCATGTGAGGTGTGAAGTTGTTGTAGACCAAGGCATTATCGCTCCTTCTGCCAGTGTGAGTTTCTTGTTTGGGATTACGAGATCCGGATCTATTTCCAGTTTGGTTCCGAGCCCATGACACTCTTCGCAGGCTCCGTGTGGATTGTTGAAAGAGAAGGAGCGTGGAGAAATTTCCGGCACGCTGATATGACACGTATTGCACGCAAAACGTTCCGAGAATATCTTCTCCTTGTTTGTGCCATGTTCTGCTATGATCATCAATCCTTCACCAAATTTAAGCGCGGTTTCGATAGAATCCGCAAGTCTTGTTCTGTCCGGATTTGGGATATCAATTTCTTGTCCCGAGGAGAGTTTTTGTACTTTTTTCTTAAAGTCTTTAACGACCAGACGATCCACTACTATTTCGATGTTGTGTTTTTTGTTCTCGTCCAATTCCGGAACATCAATGATTGAATATATTTCTCCGTTTATCCTTACTCTTACAAATCCTTCTTTTTGGATCTTTTCGAGTGTTTTGAAATGCTGTCCTTTTCGCCCTCGTATCATTGGTGAAAGTATAAGGATTTTCTTTCCTTCCTTCATTTCCGCTACATCTTCGAGAATTTGTTGTGGCGTTTGCTTTTCGATAGGCTTGTGGCATTTCGGACAGTGAGGACTTCCAATTTTTGCGAATAATAATCTTAAATAATCATATATTTCCGTAACTGTTCCCACTGTTGATCTTGGATTTCTCAAAGCTGTTTTTTGGTCAATTGAAATTGCCGGTGATAGTCCTTCTATGTTTTCTACGTCAGGTTTTTCCATTAATTGGAGGAAGTTCCTGGCATATGTAGAAAGACTCTCTACGTATCTTCTTTGTCCTTCTGCGTAGATCGTATCGAATGCCAGTGAGGACTTCCCTGATCCGGAAAGACCTGTAATTACGGTAAATTTATTACGTGGAATATCCACGTTTATCCCTTTTAGGTTGTGGATTCTGGCCCCTGTAACTGTTATTTTGTCTGTTGACATATTTTGAGCACAAATTAAGCTCTACATGCAAGTGGAGATTTTAGCATGAGAATCCTGGTTGTGCAAGCATTAAACTTCTTCTTTTTTTATACTCTTTCTTTCGAAATAGACCCCGGTTCTTGGGTGAGGATGGTTTCTGACGTATGCAAGGACTTTGCCGTATTCTTTGTGATTTTCCTTCTTTTTGAATAGGTAATCCAGCGTTTTGTAACCGGCAAATAGGAATGGAACTATTAGGAAATTGAGGTCCATTTCGAGGATGATGTTGAAGATGGCGTGAAGTCCTATCGAAATTAACAGTCCTTCCAAGATGACTTCTTTATAGAAGATTCCTTCTTTTTTGAAATTGAAGATGTTGTGGATTTTTTGCACCCATTGTTTTCTTTTTGCTTTCAGCTCTTCTTGTAAAATGGGTTTTGCGAAGTGGGCCATCCCGTAGTAATAACCTAGAATTCCGGAAAACATCAGATGTGCGAATGTTGAGAATGTTGATCTGAACAAGAACGGCAATAGCAGATTTGAGGTGCCTTGGCTGATCCAGATATTATAGAAATATAGGATGTTCTCTACGAACGAGAATCCAAGCGCCGCAATAATGAAAAATTCAATTGCATCGTCAACATTCTTGATTTCGTCATCATCTGTGACCTTTACCGATAGCATTTTCATAATTTCCTCAATGATTCCCACAAACATAAACGTAATAATCACGCTTAAAGGGACAATCATAAGATTTGAGAATCCTATCAGGTCGTTTTGATAATAATCGGCCAATTTGAATGCGTTTATCCATGGAAAAAATTGCCATAAAAACTTGTAGAAAAGTATCGGGAAAACGGCTAATGCACCGACTACGAAGGTCAAAACCTCTATATTTCGCTTTTCCGGGTGTTTTTTATAGTAAATATATCCCCAAATCAATACGGGTACACATGCAAGTAATATCGATATGATTATCTGAATAGAGTGATTCATTTCTTTTTATTTTCATTTTTGCATTCATGTTATTATACCACGTTTACCCTATTTTGACAAACCGTAAGTTTTCGCCTTCTTTATCAAGCTTTTCGAAGCTTTTCCGGTCTGTCGTAGTTATAATTGTCTGGCAATCTTTTATTGATTTCAGGAGGTGTTCTCCCCTTTTCCGGTCTAATTCTGAGAATACATCGTCCAGTAGGAGAATCGGATTTCTGCCTGTTTTTTCTTTGATGAATTTGATTTCCGCGAGTTTGATGGCAAGCAGGAGTGTGCGGAATTCTCCCCTTGATGCTGAAGAAAGGATTTCTTTGTTGTCTATGAAGAATTTGAGGTCGTCGCGGTGTGGCCCAAGTGTGGTTTTTGCTTCGCGTATGTCTCGATTGCGTCTTACTATCAATTCCGCCTCATATTCGCCTTTTATTGTGTGATATTTAATTTCTACTTTTTCTTTACCACTAGAAATTGATTGATAGATCTTTTCCAGATTTTTATTTAGGAATTGTGTGAATTCAACTCGTTTTTTAATAATCATACTACCAAATTCCATTATTTCTGTGTCCCATGCATTTAAATCCTTTTCGAGGTTGTCCATTGGTTTGTTGGTAAATTTCGCCTCGCGGATTGCGTGAAGGAGTGCGTTTCTTTGCTTTAGCGTTTTTTTGTATTTACTTAATGCTTCCAGGTACTTTTTGTCTACCTGGGAAAGTAATATGTTTAGATATTTTCTTCGGTATGACGGGCTCAGATAGAGCATGTTTAGGTCTTCCGGATGGAATAGCACTGTGATCAAATTCCCGATGTATTCACTGTTTTTCATGCTGACATCGTTTTTTTTGAACCCTTTCTGTTTACGTGGATAGTTTGAATAAAAGACCTCCAGACTTGTCTCTTCCCCATCTATTTCTGTTTTGCATTTGCATCTCATGTATTCAAATTTCCATTCGATTAAGTCATCTTGGAGAATTGTGCGAAATGATTTCCCTAAACTAAGCACATATATGGCCTCCAGAAAATTCGTTTTACCTTTTCCATTCGGTCCTACGAGGATCGTTATTTTTTTGTCTTCCGGAAATTCGTACTCATGACGATTGTAGTTCCGAAAGTTTTCTAGTTGAAGTTTTCGTAGTTTCATCTTATTCTTATTTTACTCGATATTTGTTATTAATCTAATCGAAATTATGTCAAAATCTAAAGTCGATCTCGATGCAATGCGCCATTCCTGTTCTCATGTCCTCGCACAGGCTGTTTTGCAAATGTTTCCGGAGGCAAAACTGGGTATCGGGCCAACGATTGATGATGGTTATTATTATGATTTTGATCTCCCAAGGACTTTGATCCCGGAGGATTTGTCTATTATTGAGAAGAAAATGAAGCAGATTATTAAGCAAAATCAAACTTTTGAAAAAAGAGCAGAGTCCGGGAAAAAGGCAATTGAGTTTTTGAAGAAAACCAAACAGAAGTACAAGGTTGAGTTGGTAGAGGGATTTGTGAAAGAAGGTGAAGAGATTACTTTTTATGAAAACATTCTTCCGCAGGGAAATAAGACGATGTTTGTGGATCTCTGCGAGGGACCTCATGTGGAAAGGACAGGGCAAATTGGACCGTTTAAATTGCTGAAAATTGCGGGAGCTTATTGGAGGGGTGATGAGAAAAACCCTATGTTACAGCGGATTTATGGAACTTGCTGGGACAGCCGCGAGGAATTGGATGCGTATTTGAAGATGTTGGAGGAGGCGAAAAAGCGTGATCATCGTAAGCTTGGGAAAGAGTTGGAGCTGTTTACTTTTGATGATGAGATTGGGGCGGGATTGCCGCTTTGGCTGCCAAAGGGTGCTGTGATTGTGGAGATTTTGGAGAATTTGGCAAAGAAAAAGGAGGCGGAGCAGGATTATCAACGTGTTAGAACACCACATATCGCAAAAGAGCAGTTGTATCTGACTTCAGGGCATCTGCCTTATTACAAAGAGCACATGTATCCACCTATGGAGCTTGATAATGAGAAATATTATTTGAAAGCGATGAATTGTCCTCATCATCACAAGATTTTTGCCACAAGACCAAGAAGTTATCGTGAGTTGCCTTTGAGACTTGCTGAATATGGACATTGTTATAGATTTGAGGATTCCGGAGCTTTATTTGGACTTATGAGAGTTCGTTCTCTTTGCATGAATGACGCACATATTTACTGTACCGAAGAGCAGTTTGAGGATGAATTTAAGAAAGTTATTGATCTATATCTCTACTATTTTGATCTGTTTGGAATTGAGAAATATGAAATGCGATTTTCGAAGCATCACAAAGATGGGCTTGGGAAAAAGTATGTGGACAATGAGAAGTTGTGGTTGAAAACCGAGAATTTGGTGAGGAAAGTTATGGATAATGGAAAAATTAATTATGTTGAAGCTGAGGATGAGGCGGCTTTTTATGGGCCGAAGATTGATGTCCAGGTTTGGTCCGCTATTGGAAAAGAATTTACTTTGGCTACAAATCAATTGGATTTTGCGATTCCCGAAAGGTTTGGTCTTAAATTTACCGATAAGGACGGGAAGGAAAAGACGCCACTCTGCATTCATAGAGCACCTCTGAGCACTCATGAAAGGCTTATTGGATTCTTGATTGAGCATTATGCGGGAGCATTCCCTGTGTGGCTTGCGCCTGTGCAAGCTTTGGTGATTCCGGTTTCTGAGAAGTTTAATAAATATGCGGAGAAAGTGTTCGCAGAATTGCGTGCGGCTGGTATTCGTGTTGAGACAGATGAATCTGATTTCCAATTGGGGAAGAAAATCCGAAACGCTGAAATGCAGAAGGTTCCATACATGCTGGTAGTTGGCGAAAAAGAAGAGAA
>JAACEU010000026.1 GCA_011682355.1 Nitrospirota bacterium
TACTCTTTCGTTTTCTTTTAGAATTTTTTTAATCATTTCCAAATGCCCTTTGTGGAAGGGTTGGAATCGTCCGATGAAGAGTGCGGATTGCATAATGTTTTATACTGTTATGTCTTATTTTTTTATACTATTGATGAAATATTTTTTCTGTTTTCCGCGATACACATTACTCGGCTAGCATGTACGCCGAGTTGTATCGTAAGTCAAACCTCAAAATTATTTCACCAACAGTATAAGCAAAAAATAGAATTCTGCAATTTAAGAAGTGGCTTTTATTATGAATGTTGGCTGGAGTTTGTGTTGATTTATTTCCATGAGTCGGAAAATTTTGTGGACGGAGTGTGGGCTTAGGCCTTTGTCGATGAGGTCGTCTTTGGTTAGACCGTTGTCGATGTGTTTTAGAATTGTGTCGATTTCTTTGTAAGAAATTCCCAGCTCTTCTTCGTCGCTTTGTCCCACATAAAGTTCTGCAGAAGGTGTTTTATGTAAAAATTCATCCGGAAGTCCGACGTGCTCAGCCAGTTTGTACACATCTTCTTTGAGAAGATCGCCGATTACTTCCAAGTCTGCGGCCATGTCGCCGTGTTTTGTCCCATATCCTAGCGCTAGCTCGGTTTTGTTTGAAGTTCCGATTACTAATGCGTTTCTGGTGTTTGAGAAGTTGTAGAGAATGCACATTCTGATTCGGGCTTTTACGTTAATTTGGGCGAGATCGTTTGGTCTCCAGGGAAGTGACAAGAAATCTGTGAGAAATTTATTAATTGGGACGCTAAACGCTTCTACTTTGAGAAATTGACATAGAGTTTTTGAGTGAAGATAATTTTCGTCCGAAGAAACTCCTTTTTCCGGCATCAAAATAGCTGTGACATTGTCCGCTCCGAGTGCGTCAATTGTAAGCTTCAAGCAAAGTGCGGAATCTATTCCTCCGCTAACTCCAATAACCGCTTTTTCAAAGGCATTTTCTTTGAAGAACTTGTGAATTCCTGCGACGATTTTTGTGTAGATGTTGTGCATTTTCGAGAAATTAATTCCGCAGAAATGTAGCTGCAAGTGGAGGCTAATTATAAAACTTTTCAGGGATAATGGAAGGGGTGAATTGCGAGCACGTGTTGAAATATTTTTTAAGTGTGTTGTAGTGAAGGTATTGATATATTGGGGAAAAATTATTATCTTCTTTCACCTTTAACAAAATATATTATGGCTATTAAGGTGCCGGAAGGAAAAGAAGGAACTCACGAAGTAGAAGTAACAGTGTTTAGAGATGATGCTGTAATAAGTCAGGCTGTCGTAGATTTTACACCTGAGCAATGTCCTATTTGCACTCATGCAAATGATACCAACGAAGAGGTAAGAGGAGTTTATGGAAGCACAGAGTCTTACCGTGATGGATGGGATGCAACTTTTGGAGGAAGAAAAAAAGAAGATTTGAATTAATCTACTAAAATCTTTTTAGCTGACGCTTTATTTCCATTTCTTGGGAGCGTTTGCGTAGGGCGTCGCGCTTGTCGTGGAGTTTTTTACCTCGGCATATGCCAATTTTTATTTTGATTAAGCCTTTTTTGCTGTAGAGGCTGATTGGGATTGCGGTGACTCCTTGTTGGGAGATGGCTTGGTCGATCTTTGCGATTTCTTTTTTGTGGAGGATGAGTTTGCGTTTGCGAGTTGGTTCGTGGACGGCACGGGCGGAATGTTTGTAGCGGGAAATGTGGACTTCGTTCAAATAAGCTTCGTCTTTGTCGATGTCTACGAAACCACCTTGCAGGTTTGCCTGGTTGGCTTTGATGGATTTTACTTCATCGCCGTTCAACACTATTCCGGCTTCGAAATCTTCTAAAACTTCGTAGTCGTGGAAAGCCTTTTTGTTTTTTGCGTATGATGGCATTTTATAGTATTTTCAGAGTATATTTTTTCATTTGTGGGATCGTTAATGGCGGAGAGAAGGGGATTCGAACCCCTGGTAGCAATTAAGCTACACATGCTTTCCAAGCATGCTCCTTCAGCCACTCGGACATCTCTCCGTAAAATCGTTGGTATTTTAGCTTAATTATGATTAAAGTAAAATCATGGATGTATTTGGATTTTTATATTTTTTGGTGGCGCTGTTAGCGACTTTGACTGTGCATGAATCATCGCATGCTATGGTTGCGTATTATCTTGGGGATCCGACTGCGAAGATGAGGGGGCGGATGAGTTTGAATCCGATTGCTCATTTGGATTTGATGGGGAGTTTGGTTTTTATTTTGACTCAGAGGATTGGCTGGGGGAAGCCGGTTCCTATCAATCCTGCGAATTTTAAGAATCCTGTGAGGGATAGTGCTTTGACTGCTTTGGCGGGGCCGATGTCGAATTTGATTTTGGCGTTTGCGGTTGTTTTGCCCTGGAAGTATTTGGGAGACTATATGCCCAGGTTTTTGTTAACTGAGCTTCAATATATTTTTCATGTGAGTATATTTTTGGGAATCTTTAATTTGTTTCCATTTCCGCCTCTGGATGGGTCGAAAATTTTGGGACTTATTATTCCGAAGAGTTGGCATAGAGGTTATATGAGATATTTGATGGGAGGGATGAAATATTTTGTTGCGATAATTTTGATAGATGTTTTTATTTTAAAAGATTTTATTGGATTCTCGATTTTCCACACTACTATCACGTATTTGCATGATTTGGTTAGTGCGGTTTTGTGGTTGGGTACTTGATGTTGTGTGAAAGAGGGGATAGAATGTACTTTATGTTGTGTGTCGAAACGTCGCGCGTGGCTTTAACAAGCCCTTTACTTTGGTTTCAGGATTTTGTAAGATGGGGTTGCTCTGCTTTGTACGTCAGGGTTCTGAGATAATTTTCTCTCTAAATTGTGTTAAGGGAGTCTGATATTTCTTTCGGTCGCGGCTGGAAGGTGAAGACACCCACTTGGTTTTCCAGGGAGCACGGTTGCCAGGACTACAACGGCACGGTGGAGTGATTTAGTTTTTATTACGGAGTTTGTTTATTTTGTCTTTGATTTTATCAAAGGCTTTTTTTCCGCGGTCAGGGCTGATTAGGACGAATGCTCCCAGTAGGAAAGGCCATCCCGGTAAGATTGGGACCAAAAATCCTACTATGGCGATGATAAATGCTACGAAGCTTAATATAATTTTGAAAAATCTTCTTATTAACATAATTTTAGATTAAGGTTTGTAAAAAATAACCTATCAAATAGGCGATTGTTGCCGCTACTCCACCGATTAGTGCTGTTTCCAAGCTGGAAATAAACCAATTTTTTGTGGAAAATTTTGATTTTATAATTCCGACCAGAAATAAGGCGGATAAAGTTGCGAAGGAAGTTGTGATAAAGGAAGTTTTTTCGCTTAATTGTAAGATTGGGCTGGCGGTGTAGATGAAAAGGGGGATGAATCCTATGAGAATAAATGAAATGAATGTTGTTAATGCGCCTTTTGTTGGATTTATGTTTTCATGCATCATTTTAAATTCATTTCTCATCATCAAATCGACCCAAGCTTTCGGGTTTGATGTGATTATTTTTGTTGCTCTTGTAAGATCTTTTCCTTTAAATCCGTATATTTTGAGTATGTCTTGAACTTCTTTTTTTTCGTAATCCGTTTTTTCCTCCAGATGTCTATACTCGATTTCTTTAATTTTGTTGTAGAGTTCGTGTTGAGATTTGTCGCTTAGATATTTTCCGACGGCCATTGAAAAACCGTCCGCAAAAAGATTTGCAAAGCCGAGAATTAGTATAATTGTGGTGGAAAGTGATGCTCCCACAACTCCGGCGACGACTGCAAATGTTGTCACGGCTCCATCCATACCTCCGTAAACGAAGTCTGGAAGCCAATTATAGGTCATCTTCTGATCTTTGATGTTTACTTCGGGATGGTCTAACATAAAAATTGTTATTTTTGCCTCTTGATTTTAGCATAGTTATGCTATACTCGTTTACAGTTTATTATTTAAATCTATTTCTTATGGAAGGATACTGCGTAAAATGTAAGGCTAAAAGGGAAATGGTGGACTCTGAAGAAGTCACAATGAAAAATGGCAGAGCAGCTATGAAAGGAAAATGTGAGAAATGTGGTACAGGAATGTACAAAATTTTGGGAATGAAAAAATAGATTTTTTCC
Organism: Nitrospirota bacterium; assembly: GCA_011682355.1. Taxonomy (GTDB): domain Bacteria; phylum Patescibacteriota; class Gracilibacteria; order UBA1369; family LOWO2-01-FULL-3; genus JAACEU01. The sequence goes on from JAACEU010000026.1 coordinate 4,116, forward strand.
TATTGTGCCGGGGAATTCGTTTTAGTGTTTAAATATTAAATACACTATGTTTTTTTGAATATGATTTGTTTACAATTAGTTTACAATTGAATTGAGTTTTGTTTACAATTATGTTACAATTTGTGCATGGAAGTAGAAAATATGATTTTATCGTTGGCAAAAGCCAGATCTTCTTTTACGACAAAGGATATTCTTTCTAAAATTAAAAAAAAATATTCACGTCAGTATATAATAAAAATTCTGAATAAACTTGTGAGTGAGGGGGAATTGATAAAAACGGGTTCTACTAGAAATTCAAAATATTTTCACAAAGACAAGCTGGATAAAATTGGAAATCGTGTAAAACTTGAATTTAAAAATAAGGGTTTGGAGGAGCACAAAATTTTTCAGGTGGTGGAGCAGACCGCGCGTTATTTACGCAATGTTTCAGAACATATCCACAGTATTTTTACGTATGCTTTTTCGGAAATGCTTAATAATGCGATTGAACATTCCAAGTCAAAAAAGATAGAAATTGAAACCGGAGTGAATGAAAATCGAATACGTTTTGTGATTCGTGATTATGGGATAGGGGTTTTTAGGAGTATTACAAAAAAAACTACCGCTAAAACCGATTTGGAGGCAATACAGGAGTTGCTCAAGGGAAAACTGACTACTGCTCCCAGGTCTCATAGTGGTGAGGGTATTTTTTTTACGTCGAAGGTTGGTGAATTGTTTGTTTTAAACAGTTATGAGACTCAGCTTTTGGTTAATAACGGTATTGATGATGTTTTCGTGAAAAAACTGGATTCTCCGGTAAAGGGAACGCAGGTAATTTTCGAAATTGATCTTGAGCATAAGGGGCATCTGAGTGATGTTTTTGAGGAATATCAATCTTCTCCCGCTTCATTGGCTTTCGATAAGACGGAAGTTCGTATTAAGCTTTATACGATGGGAACGATTTACATATCAAGATCGCAGGCAAGGAGGGTTTTGAACAGGCTCGAGAAGTTTAAAAGGGTGATTTTGGATTTTGAGAATGTTCCAACTGTGGGACAGGCTTTTGCTGATGAAATTTTTAGAGTATTTGTGGATAAATATCCCGAGGTTGAGATCGAACCTATAAATATGAATGAATCTGTGAATTTTATGGTTGAGAGAGTGAAGAGGTCGTGAGTTTGGCAACAATTAATTATTTGGCAACCCCTGCTTTTTGCGTAGAGAACTGATTTTAGGGATAATAGTTTTTAGATAAAAAACTTAACCATCCAAATATGTTTAATAAGTTTAAAAGTGGGTTTCTTCTTTTTGCTGTTGTGGCTTTATTGTTGATCGGTTCGGTTGGTTCGGTTTCCGGACAGTCACTTAGCGGGTTGAGTGATATAGGGGGTCATCAATATGAGGATATTATTGATTTGTTGGTGGATGAGGGGATTATTAGTGGGTATCCGGATGGCAGTTATAAGCCGGAGAAAGACGTTAACCGTGTTGAATTTTTGCAAGTTACGGTTGGGTCTACCAATGATGTGATACCAAGTCGTGGTGATGATGAAACTTGTGGGTTTTCCGATACGATTCCGGGAGAGTGGTATATTCCGTCTTTGTGTTTAGCTGTAGAGGAAGGGATAGTTAGTGGGTATGCGGATGGAACTTTTAGGCCAAATGACACCATCAATTTTGTTGAGGCGGCAAAGATTGTTTCTCTTGCTTATGGTTTTGATATTTCCGGGGACGTTGGGGAAATGTGGTATAGGGAATTTGTAAATTTTGCATCAAACAATTTGATGATTCCACCTGATGTAACGAAATTGGATCAGGATCTTTCGAGGGGGCAAATGGCTGAGTTTTTGGGGCGATATTTTTTGAATAAGTCGGGAGCGCTGTTGGGTCATTTGCAAGATCAAGAGATGGATGCGGTTACTTTTGATGAATTGGGTAACAAGTTGGATACTGTTGCATGGGCTGATGTGGATTTGACTGTGATCGGAACAGGGCAGGGTGGAATATCTCCGGTTGTAGCTAATTTGGTTGATTTTAGCAAAATTGAGAGTCCATTAATCCTTACGGGTGAAGGATATGATGGAGAAGTGTCAACTGATGGGGAAACGATAGAGTTTTTCCTAAACGGTCAGTTTGATAATGGGCTGACGTTGGATGTTGCGGCTGATGATAAGGAAACAGATGTGGGACTTTCAGGTTCTTGGGGAGATTTTGTTAGTGTTATGAATGTGACTTTGGAGCATCCGGTGGCTGTAATCACTTTGGGTGCCGATACTCCATATGATTTCAGTTTTGGGTTTGATAAAGATGGTCTTGCGGTGGATTGGGAGGGTTTGAATCCCAGTGCCGATCAAGGATTGCTGACAACTGTTGAGTGGACAGGTCCGGCTGGTGAATATTCCGCTATCAACGGTGATACTATGAGTTTTAGTCTCGGTGATGATAGTGAGATTTCCAGGTTTTTTGATGAATTTATTTACACTCCGAGCGATGGTCCGATCGAGAATTGGGTTTGGCAAAGTGACGACGATACAACAATTATTAATCAAGTAATTAAAAATGATTATTTTACTGAATTTTTGGGATTCGCGCCTACCGATGAGATGCTGTTTACCTTGATTCACGATCAGGATTCTGTGAATGAGGTGTTCAATTTTACTCCCGAGGGATCCGATTTTATTATGAAT
>JAACEU010000153.1 GCA_011682355.1 Nitrospirota bacterium
CTTTGTGAATTTCAAATCCATATTTCTTGTACTCTTTTGCGTAGTATTTCATGATCATATCTCGTGTTACTTTAGCTAAAATCGATGCCGCGGCGATGGATTTCACGATTTGATCGCCTTTGATTACAGTCAAAAACTTAATGTCTAAAATTTGTTTGTCTCTTCCATCAATCAATGCGATATCAGGCTTGTACCTTAGCTCTTTTATGCAATTATAGTTCGCTAATTTTACCGCTTCCACAATGTTTATCCTGTCTATTCGCGTATGTGGAATAATTGAAATTGAAAAATCCAGTGATTTTCGGACAATTAATTCAAATAATCTTTCTCTTTCTTTTGCATTTAATAGTTTTGAATCATTTATTCCCGGTAATTTAGCATTTTCTTTCAAAATTACCGCAGCAGAAACTAACGGGCCTGCAAGTGGGCCGCGACCCGCCTCATCAATCCCTACAACAATGTCGCATCCAATGCTTCTCAGCCTAGATTCTATAGGAACGAATGGAGCCATAATCCGGATTTAAACTTTACTCTTTCTTTTCCGCCTCTTCCGCAGGTTCTTCTGCGGGTTTGTCTTCAGGTGTTTCAGCTTTTGGAGTTTCAGTCTGTTCATCTGCTTTCTGTTCGGCCAATTCTTCAACAGATTCTTCCAGTTCCTTTTCACTTACAAATGTTTCCTTTAATCTTGCTGATTTACCGGATCTCTTTCTCATGTAATACAATTTCGCTCTTCTTACTTTTGATTTCTTTTTAACCTCAATTTTTACAATATTTGTTGAATATAATGGAAAAATTCTCTCTACCCCTATTCCACCTACAATTCTACGTACAGTAAAGGTCTTGTCTGCGCCATAACCGCTATTAAGCTTGATCACCAGTCCTTCGAAAATCTGGATACGTTCCTTTTCTCCTTCTTTGATTTTTTGGTGCACTTTTACCGTATTTCCAGGTTTAATTACTGGAACTTTCTTCACCGCTAATTTTTGTATATCCTGTAAAATGTTCATTTGCGAGATTAATGGTTTTCGCTGCGCTCAACTTGGCACTCATATGCGCGTTCGCCCCGCTGCCGCGTAATGCTTGTGCAATATACTGAAGGTAAAGGTTTAAATCAAGAGGATTTGTACTTTTTCGTGCCTGGCTCGTACTTGACATCCTTGCGGTTTTGCGTCATATTATAGCGCATTTTTATTTTATTATGGAAAAATCACAAGAAACAAGTAGATCGGAGCAAATTTCAAGCCCAAAATTGGGTAGATTAGGCATGGTTGGAAGAAGAATTAAGGATTTGGTGACCGTTACCGCTTTGAGCTTGATGGCTGTACTTGGGGCATGTGAGCCTGATAAGGGTACTTGTTATGACCCTGATCATCGTAGCCGATATCCTTTCGATGTGAATACAGAAGTTGCTTTAGCTATACATATTATTTTAAATGATGCCGGTACTGATTATATTGACGAGCAAGCTGTCAGAGATGATATTGATGAGATCAGGCGTGTTTATGCTGATATAATTGGTCGATTTTACGTAACTTCGGTACATAGAGTAAAAAACAGCTATTTTCAGCCAAATTATTATGAAGGAGATACCGGAAGAGATTTTGAAAATAGATTAAGGGAATATATTGATAGCTATGGAGTGGATGGGGCTATAGATATTGTTTATGTTCCAACCAGTTTAGAAGCTGGTGAGCCTCGTGTTGAAGGAACTCGTATTTATGGTGCTAAAGAGGATTTTATAGCTTTGTACGCTGATCCAATTACCGGTCGTACTTATCTCAAAAAAAGTGCGTCACATGAGTTGGGGCATTTTTTCGAATTATTACACCCTTACGAACCTGGTGGAGACAAGCTGAATGATACTATTAATTATTTTGAGGCTTGCGAACATGTTGATCACAGGATGACAACTTTGCCACAGGATGGAGTTTGTATTGAGGCTTGTAGCGATGGTTCAAATCCTGCTCCGGCAAATATTATGGGAAAATCTTATTGTTTGCCACAACTTCCCCAAGATCTTTCACCTGATCAGAAATCATTTGCAAATTGCGTTTTACATTCAACGAAAAAACGAAAACGGGATATGTAGATCCTGAATTACCTGAAACAGGGGAACCAATTATTAGGTGACTTTGTCGATAAGGATTTGGTTTTCCGGATCGGAGATTATTTCCGCTATGAATTTGTCATTGCACTCTTTTCTGTATTTAAAATCTTCTTCGTTCATTATGGTGAATTTCACCGATCTTTTGGTTCTGAGGTCCTCGCTTAAGTATCTTGCAAAACGTTCTTTATCCAGACTTCCAACTATTAGCATATCAACCGTTTCCGTTTCTTTATTCAGAAATTGCCCGGACAAAGCCAACAATTTGACGTCCCCCATTTTAGCGATGTCTTTAGTAATCTTGTCCTGAGATGAAACAGCTTTAATAATTATTCCTCTCAATTCATCAAGGAATATAAAGTTTTTGTTCACGTGGTAGTATTTTTTCCGGTTTTTCGCCCTGGCTTTGAGGAGCCCCATCTTTTTCAAATTCTCTAATTCTCTTCGAACGGAATTAATTTGTTCATCTAATTTTCGCGTAAGTTCGCGAATAAAGTACTCCTCGTCTATGTTCATTAGGAATACAGTCAATAATTTTATGCGGGTGTTAGATGTAAAAAGCCGCTTTAGCATTGTCCTAGTTTATATTTGCCCAGGAACGTATACAAAATGTATACATTACCAAAATGTAACGTACATTTTTTTCAAACCGATTGCAATATTTTTTTATTCAAAATCAGCCTCGTCGTCTTCGTCTGAAGTTTCAAAGACTTTTGTAATGAATGCGTGATAGAAAAGTCCGGTGATAATTCCAATTACAGAAAATCCCAATATTACTATTGTAGGATTGGATTTAACCGGGAAGAAAAAGAATGTCAACATCGCGCATTGGGCCTGTATATTCCCAAATGCAATAACCAATATTATGACTGTACAAATTATTGAACCTGCTAAATAAAATGCTTTCATAGGATGAGTTTTTATATTGCGTTCATTTTATCCTTATGCGAGGACTTTATCAAATAATTTTCTTAGTGCAAGCTTGTTTGTGAGTTGTGGCTTTAATTTACCCTCTTTGTATTCCTTTTCTATTTTGTCCGATTCTGCAGGCGGATATTGAGCTTTTATCTTATCCACTTCAGCTTTTAGATCATCATCTGACACCTCAATTTTTTCCTCTTTTATTAGGTATTGAAGGGCTAGTCTGATTTTGATTCTCTTTTCAGCTTCCGGTGTGTATTTTTTCCTGAGGTCGTCTTCTGTGGTTTTTGATTGTTCCAGGAATTTCTCAAATTCCAGACCTTTCATTTGAATATCTTCTTTCATTTCCTGGAGGATGTACTGCGCTTCTTCTTCTATAAGTGTTTCGGGAACGTCAACTTTTACTTTTTTCAATAATTCTTCAATATATTGATTTTCTCTGTCTCTGATTGCTTCTGTTTCTTTTTTTGCTTTTATGTTTTTTTCGATTTCAGCTTCAAAATCACCTATCGATTGCTTTTTGCCCGTCATTTTTTCGATAAATTCTTCGTTGATTTCCGGTTCAGTCGGTTCTTCCACTCTGAGAAGTTCAACCTTGAATTTTACTTTCTTCCCCTGAAAATCTTTTTTTCCATAATCTTTTGGGAATGTGATGTCGAATTCTTTTTTGTCATCTTTTTTCATGCCAATAATCTCGTCTTCAAAGCCCGGAATCAGGCTTTCCCCTCCCAGGACGACCGGATGGTTCTGGCTTTTTGTGTTTGGGATCGCCTTTCCCTCCTTATCAAACCCCTCAAAATTCACTTCCGCCCTATCCCCTTTTTTCGCTGAACGGTCCACGTCTTTGTATTGAGTCCCGTGTTTTTTCATGTCGGTCTTTACCGCCTCGATGTCTTTTTTTTCTACTTTCACTTCTTTCATCTTGATCTTGATTGATTTGTGATCTTTCACCTCTACTTCCGGCATTGTTGCTACAGTTGCCGTATAAGTGAGTGGAGAATCTTTTTCGATTTTAATTTTTGGGCGTGACACCACTTGGATTTTTTCTTTTACCACTATTTCGGCAT
>JAACEU010000027.1 GCA_011682355.1 Nitrospirota bacterium
TCATGAAGAAAATAATCCTAATAGATGGTAATGCTGTGATCCATAGAGCCTTCCACGCTCTGCCTCCTTTCAAGACCTCGAAAGGGGAGCAGGTCAACGCTGTATATGGGTTTTCTTCAATACTTTTAAACCTTTTGAATTACGAAAAACCGGATTATATCGCTGTCTCATTCGATCTGAAAGGACCAACATTCCGCCACAAAGAATACAAAGAATACAAAGCGACCAGAAAAAAGGCACCTGACGAACTCTATTCACAAATCCCAAGAATCAAAGATATAGTCAAAGCATTCGAAATTCCGATATACGAAATTGAAGGATTCGAAGCAGACGATGTGCTCGGAACATTAGCAAAACAAATCGAGAAAAAAGATGATATCAAGACCTACATTTTCACGGGAGACATGGATACTCTTCAGCTCGTAAATGAAAAAACCATGGTTCTCTCTCCAGCCAGAGGAATAAAAGAACCCATTGTCTATAATGTTCAAAAAGTCCTAAGCAAATATGGACTTAAACCCAGCCAAATTCCTGACATGAAAGGTCTCCAGGGAGACAGTTCGGATAATATAAAAGGAGTTGCGGGAGTAGGCGCAAAAACAGCCAAAACTCTACTGCAAAAATATGAAAATATCGAAAATATTTATGACAATTTGGGTGAAATTACCGGAAGAGTCCATGACAACCTCGCAAAAGACAAAGAAAGTGCTTTCTTCAGCCGAAAATTAGCGACTATAGTAACCGACGTGCCGATAGAATTAGATCTCGAAGGATGCCACACACATGAGTATGACAAAAACAAAGTTCTCACATTATTTTCAGAATTGGAGTTCAAAACTCTGATGGGTCGACTAACCAAATTTAACAACCACTCACAGGAGAAGAAAATAGAGGAGGATAAAACACAACAATCTCTCTTCTAGCAACCAAGCCGAATAAAAAAATTGAACACGCTCAGAAAAAATGTATAAAAAAGATTGTATCCACAAGCGTTTTCTAGTAGTATCCCTACACAAGCAAAAGGGCCTTTAATTTTCATCTATGGCAAGACCAAAAATTGTAGCTAGCTTAGATATCGGAAGCTCAAAAATCCGAACTGTCGTTGGAATTCAGGAAAACGACTCATCCACTCCAAACATAATTGGAGTCGGAATAGCGCCATCCACGGGACTGCGAAAAGGATCGGTAATTGATGTCGAAGAAACAATCAATAGCATATCCTCTTCACTCGAAGATGCTGAGAGAATGGCGGGAGAGCCTATAAATCACGTATTCCTTGGACTTGGTGGAAATCACCTGGAATCCATCAATTCAAAGGGCGTTATCGCTGTATCTCAAGACAAAAACGATATTTCAGAAGATGACGTGGATCGTGTACTTGAAGCCGCTCAGGCCGTCACAATCCCAAGCAACAGAAGAGTTCTCAAAATTCTCCCAAAAACTTTTACCGTAGACGAACAAAAAGGTGTGAGATATCCGGTAGGAATGACAGGAATTCGGCTGGAAGTAGAGACTCACATAGTTACAGGATTCGAACCGGTCATCAAAAACCTCGAAAAATGCGTACTTCAGTCAGGAGTTGATATAGACGACATTATTCCCAACTCGCTCGCACCGGCAGAAGCCGTTTTATCCAAACGTCAGAAGGAACTCGGAGTTGTGGTGGTAGATATAGGATGCGGAGCCACCTCTATAAGCGTATTTGAGGACGGAGCGACACTTCACACCGCGGTTATCCCGGTGGGCGGAGAAAACGTCACAAACGACGTAGCAATCGGTATCAGAACATCTATAGATACAGCGGAAAAGGTGAAAATCGAGTACGGAAGCACAATTCCGGAAGACGTAAATGACCGCGAAACGATAGATCTCTCATTAATCAGCAAAATTGATACACATTTAGTATCTAAGAAGCAGGTTGTAGAAATCATTCAAGCGCGATATCACGAAATTTTTCTACTGGTAAAAGATGAACTTGCGCGTATTCACAGAGATGGAATGCTTCCTGCAGGAGTAATCCTAACGGGGGCAGGAGCAAAACTACCGGGAGTAATAGATTTGGCGAGAGAAACGCTGAATCTTCCCGCGCAAATAGGCTTTCCTCAGAATTATGATGGAGTCGTTGACAAGATTGATGATCCGTCTTACGCAACAGCAATCGGACTACTTATCTGGGGGTCTAGGTTTGAAGGAAGGCGCCACACCGGGCTTGGTATGAGAAGTGTAAGTTTGAAAAAGGGCTTGAGCAGTATGAAAAACTGGCTCAAAAACCTCCTGCCATAGGGAGCGCAAAAGCGGAGGCTCGCAGAGTCAGCTCCCGGGCACCCGAAGGGTCGGGACAGCGTTGCGCCTGCGAACTAAGGCTCGCAGAGTCAGTTCCCGGGCACCCGCCAGGGTCGGGACAGGTGAGCATAGCGCGAGCGGAGGCGAGTTCAAACCAAGTTACACTTGACCTTGACATTGTGTCAAGCAATCGGTAATAATTATATCCCTATTGTGGAGCACAGTGAAGCAACTCTACTAAACTAGTAGCTGAGCCACAGGCGAGCCCATTATCCCAAATAAACTAAACGCTTATGTCTACACAAGATGACAATCAAGATCTAAAAAATCTTTTCTCTTCACAACGAGAAAAGGAATCTTCTACAAAGGTAAAACCAAAAACAAAAACGATGGAGGTTACTCCGGAAATTACTCCCGTTGCGAATATTAAAGTATTGGGAATAGGAGGAGGTGGAGGAAACGCCGTTAATAGAATGATAAAATCCGGACTTAAAGGAATAGATTTTATTTCTATAAATACGGACGCACAAGCTTTGTACCACTCAGAAGCCCCAACCAAACTCAACGTTGGTAAAGCTACAACCCGTGGACTTGGAGCCGGATCAAATCCGGACTTGGGACGACAAGCGGCAGAGGAGGGTATCGACGACGTAAAAGACGCAATCGAAGGGAGTGACATGATCTTTATCACTTGCGGACTTGGTGGAGGAACAGGTACTGGAGGAGCACCGGTGATAGCGGACGCGGCAAGAGAAATGGGAATTCTGACTGTTGCTGTAGTTACAAAACCATTCTCATTTGAAGGTCAAAGACGAAAAACTCAAGGTGACGAAGGTCTTGAAAATCTAAAAAACAAAGTAGATACACTTATTACGATACCAAACGACAAAATCCTTTCCATTATTGATAAAAAGACTCCTTTAAATGACGCATTCGCGGTTGTGGATGACGTTTTACGACAAGGTGTACAAGGTATCGCAGACTTGATCACGGTTCATGGGATGATCAATGTGGACTTCGCAGACGTAAAGGCTGTTATGGAAAATGCAGGTTCAGCACTTATGGGAATTGGATATGGAACCGGCGAAAATAGAGCTTTAGAAGCGGCAAAAGCAGCAATCGAAAGCCCACTACTCGAGCTATCAATCGATGGAGCGAAAGGTGTTCTATTCAATGTTACAGGTGGAAATGATTTGAGTATGTTCGAAGTCGATGAAGCGGCTCGTGTAATTACTGAAGCCGCAGATCCTGAAGCAAACATTATTTTCGGTGCTGTTATCAACGATTCATATACCGGTGAAATCAAAATCACAGTTGTTGCAACCGGCTTTGATTACAAGCAAAACGAAGGTTCATTACTTAGACCAAAGTCTACTTTTGAATCAGCGGATTCGCTTCCTATCAAACCAACCGAGAACGAACTTGATATACCGGCTTTCATCCGTCAAAAAATGAACTAAGTTTTATTGCGCCCTTTTCCTGATACGCGCATGCTTGGCTTGAACCTCTGTGAGAATTCTACGAATCCGTGTTTTTTCCCCAAAAGTTTCAACATCGATATCATCGACTGAATTAAAGACATCCAAAAATGGAAAGATTTTTTCTTCAAGGGTTCGAGATAAACTTTCAAGTTTTTCATCTTCAGATTTTGATTTGTCATCGAAATCCAGGTCTTCCTCTATTCTCCATTTTTCCTCCTGATCATTTTCATCACTTGCAGCAATTGTCTCAAAACGACCTCTATAATGGCAATCATGATCTTTCGGGTTTTGTTTTTTCGGTTTTAGTTCCTTTATCATAGCGTTTACACTAAGCGCATACCTCAAATACTTTTCTCCTCTTATTTTATATTTTACCAGGCTGACAACATGAATAAAATCTCCCATTTCACGCCTCCAGGTTAAACCTTTTCGTTCAAATCCGGACTCGCCAAATACATTGTCCAACTTTTTTAAAAGTAGCCTGTGAACCCTTGCATGTTCTTTTTTTTCTTCCGGTGAAAGAGTAACGGGTTCTTTGAAAGTGATTAATACATCTCTTTGCCAACTTACTGCCATTTCGTCTACACGATCAGCCGCTTTTTCTTCAGCAGGAGTCTTTGGCTCTTCAGCTCCGCCTGTTGCGGGCGTCTCCGGGTGACCAACTTCTTCTTCAGTAGATGTTTTTTTCTCTTTAGCCATAAATATACTTATTTAATCATCCCTCTTCGTAACTATACAACATTTATCGCATACTCGCAAGTTTCAGAGTTGGATGAATTGGCTCTTTTCAGCATCATTATGCTACAATCCGCTACATGAAAGCCAGAATCCTAGAAAAATCAGAGGAACACAAATGGGACGAATTTCTGAAAAGCCACCCACTCGCATCCATTCACCAAACTTCGGCTTGGGGACATTTCAGGGGAAAATATTGGATAATAGTTCTCGAAAACGATGACAAACAGCCGGTAGCGGTAGCGGACGGCCTGCGAGCTAAGGCTCGAAGAGTCAGTTCCCGGGCACCCGTAGGGTCGGGACAGGCGAGCATAACGCGAGCGGACGCGAGCAACCATATCATTGGAGGGTCTATGATTATCCGACAAGAACTCCCAAAAGGGTATTGTTGGCTTTACTCAGCTCGTGGACCACTTATCCAAAATGACCAAAAAGAGACGAACGAAGTGAGTCTCCTGCGAGCACCTACTACTGTGCGAGCACAGCATGAGCGGAGCGAATTCCTTATGGAGACACTTTTACAGGCAATCAAGCCCCTCGCCGCAAAAGAAAATGCAGTCTTTCTCAGGATTGACCCACCAATTACCGAACCTGCAAGATTCAAAGGCTTCAAACCCACTCGTTCAGGCTTCCAACCGGAAGACACACTCATTATCGATCTCGCAAAATCCGAGGAAGAAATTCTCAAACAAATGAAGCAAAAAGGCCGCTACAACATCCGATTAGCAGAGAAAAAAGGTGTCAAAATAGAGGAATCCAAGGATGTCGACGCATTCTATTCTCTACTCGAACAAACAACTACCCGCGACAACTTCCACGGCCACGACAAACACTTTTACCAACAAATGCTCGACAAACTTCCGCAAAATGCAATCCTCTACATGGCAACCTACGAAAACGAACCAATCGCCGGGACAATAGTCACACATTTCAAAGACACAGCCATCTACTACTTTGGTGCTTCCGGCAACGAGCACAGAAACGTTATGGCACCATACCTTCTCCAATGGCATGCAATGAAAAAAGCAAAAAAACTCCACATGAAATATTATGATCTCCTCGGTATCGCCCCGGAAAATGCAAAAGACCACCCATGGGCAGGAGTAACAAATTTCAAAAAGAAATTCGGAGGAAAACACGTAACCTACGCCCCTCCCCAAGAATATTCATTCAAACCTTTCATCCACTTCCTCTACAAACTTTACAAAAAGCTCAAAAAGTAATAAGCCCCTACAAAACCAAATCCCCTTCATCCTCTTCCAACTCCTTCACTCTATCCACAAAAAGCACTCCATCCAAATGGTCGTTTTCATGCTGAACCTCTCTAGCATCTAGCCCAAATAATTCAAGCACTTGTCTCGCCCCCGAAATGTCACAAAACTCCACCATCACCCGATTCCACCGCTCTACCTTCGCATATAGCCCGGGCAAGCTCAAACATCCCTCCTCAGCCACGCCAACCTCCTCGCCATGCTCCAAAATCACAGGATTAGCCATCTCGATTACTCGTTCCTTCTCTCCCTTAAAATTCAAAATCAACACAAACATTCGCATATTATGCCCCACCTGCGGTGCCGCAAGACCCAGCCCCTCAGCCGCAAGCATCGTCTCCTTCATATCCTTCACCAACTTCTTCAAATCTTTATCAAATTTCGTCACCGGCACACTTTCCGTCCGCAAAATCGAATTATTTTCACCTTTTTGTATTTCAAGTTTTGCCATTATTTTTGATAAACATCGTGACCGCCTACAGATAATAGCACAACATCTTTTTTGGACAAGCATGCGAAAACTATGCGAATCCTATAGTTTACAGAGAAACTAAATCTTCCTTTTAGTCTTCCTCTTAATTTATGCGATTTTAAGGAAGGATGAGTGGGATCTTTCTTAAATAATTCAATTTTTTCCTCAATTTCATCTTGGAGTGCAACAGAAAACTTATTGAATTGTTTCAAAAACGATGGCTTAAAATGAACTGTGATCATTACTCAAATTTTTTAGCTAATTCCCTTAAGTTGCCACTTAGGCTAGGCTCCCTTTCCGCGTCCAGCACCGCCTGCACAGCCTGATCTTCTGCGTATTTCTCAATTGCCTTCCTCGCCAATTCTGCCTTATTTGGTGCAACACCGTCCTCTATCATTTTATCGATCATTTTTTCCAATTTAGGTG
>JAACEU010000028.1 GCA_011682355.1 Nitrospirota bacterium
GAGAATAAAGAGTTGCCTTTTAAGGAATTATCCCTATAATTCTTTTGTTTATAAATTTAACGACCATTTGAAAGGGGATGAAAATATTATGAGAGTCACAATATGGAAAAACGATAAGGAATCGAACGAAAGAGCAATAACTCGTTTTAACAAGAAGGTTCAAGCTAGTCGAAAACTTCTGAAAGTTCGTGGTGAGAGATATCACAAAAAAGACGACACAAAGCGACAAGCTAGACAATCGGCCGTTATGCGAGAGCATTACCGTTCTCAGAAAGAACGAAGTAAGTTCTATTAATGAAAATAATCGATTTGATTAATAAGGGGAAGGAGGCGTTGCTCGGTAGAGAAACTGCTGTTTTGGATGCGGAGGTTTTGCTTTGTAATGTTTTGGAAGTGAATCGGGAGTATCTCGTTGCTCATAGGGATGAGGAGGTTGATAAGTTTGAGTGTAGTTTGTTTTGTGAATATTTGAAGCAGATGGGGGGAGGGAAGCCGATTGCTTATATTTTGGGTGAAAAAGAGTTTTTTGGTTTGAATTTCTTTGTGGATGAAAGGGTTTTGATTCCGAGGCCCGAGACTGAACATGTTGTGGAGAAGGCTTTGGATTATTTGAGGGCGAATGATGAGAATGGGCGGAGGTTTAGGCTTTTGGATGTTGGAACCGGTAGTGGATGTATTCCTATTTCGATTGCTCATGGGTTTTTTGAAGCTGCCGCTGCCGAGGCGGGGTCTTTGAAAGGTGAGATTGAGCAGATTGATGCGGTGGATATTTCCGAGGGTGCTTTGGAGGTTGCGAAAGTTAATATTTCTCAATATTCTTTTGAGAATTTGATTCATGTTTTTCAAAGCGATTTGTTGGAAGCTGTGGAGGAGGGCGAGAAATATGATTTGATAGTTTCGAATCTTCCTTATATTGACGAAGTCGATGGCCCGATTGAGGAAAATGTAAAAAAATACGAACCTCACTCTGCTTTGTATGGGGGAGAGAGAGGTCTTGAGTTGTATAAAAAAATGTTTCAACAGATGCGAGAGAAAGGAGTCGGATTTGAAATGATGATTGGGGAATTTGGCTTTGGGCAGGGGGAAGAGATGCGAGAGTTGCTGGATAACTTTTTTGATCAAAATTGGTCTATCGAAAAGGATCATGCAGGAATAGATAGAATTTTTATTGTTTCTTAAGTAGAATAGATTGGCATGCTGGATAAATTAGAAAAATTAGAAAAAGAATATTTGGAGATTCAAAACAAGTTGGCCGATGCTGATGTTATTGCTGATCAAAACCGGTACAAAACTTTATCCAGAAAATATAAACAGCTTGAAAAGGCCGCGTCTTTGGCCGAGGAGTTTAGAGAGGTTATTCAGTCAAAAGAGGAAGCGGAAAGCATTCTAAAAGAAGAGTCTGATCCGGAAATGAAGGAGTTAGCACACTCTCAATTGGCAGAGGCAAAGGAGAAACTGGAGAAACTTGAAGAGGATGCGAAGGTTGAATTATTACCAAAAGACCCAAATGATTCAAAAGATTGTATAGTTGAGATTCGTGCAGGAGCTGGAGGAGATGAAGCGGCAATTTTTGCGGGGGAGTTGGGCAGAATGTACTTCAAATATGCTGAGAACAACGGCTTAAAGACTGAATTGATGAGCAAAAGTGAGGGAACGCCGGGCTGTGTCAAAGAGATGATCTTTGCGGTACGTGGAGATGGAGCTTATGGCAAAATGAAATATGAAAGTGGAGTGCATCGTGTCCAGAGAATTCCTGTGACTGAGAGTCAGGGGCGTGTACATACATCTGTGGCTTCTGTTGCGGTTCTTCCTGAAGCGGAAGAGGTTGATATTGAAATTAAACCTGAGGATTTGAAGATAGATATTTTTCGGTCCAGCGGGCCGGGAGGACAGAGTGTGAATACTACTGATTCTGCGGTTCGTATGACCCATGTTCCGACAGGATTGGTAGTCACATGTCAGGATGAAAAATCTCAATTGAAGAATAAAAATAAGGCTTTGAGTGTTTTGCGTGCACGTTTGTATGCGATGAAAGAGGAAGAGTTGGCTAAGGAAAGGGGTGATGCTCGTGCCAGTCAGATTGGCTCGGGAGATCGTAGTGAGAAAATCAGAACTTACAATTTTCCTCAAGATCGTGTCACGGATCATCGTATTCACAAAAATTGGAGTAATCTTCCGGGAATTTTGGATGGTAATATAAGTGATATTTTCGAATCTTTGGCTATAGCGGATCAGGAAAAGAAGATGGAAAGTATTGGAGAGTAAACGCGGGTTGACAAATTAGGATTCGGGTGTGTATTTTGTAGTTAATATTACTAATTCATATTTATGTCTTTTGATGCGGAACAAGTAGAGATTGAATCGGGTTATGAGGATCTGCTACAGGTTGTGGATTTGGTTGATGAATTGATGTCTTTTGGGCATTGGCAGGAGGCGAGTCTTTTTCTAGACGGTTTGATTCCAGAGAATATGTTGTATATGTGTTATGAAGATAGTCCTGAGAAGGTTGCTAGGCTTCTTGATAGCATGAGCAATGTGATTAGAGAGCGGTTGTATTTATCATTATTAGATCGGATGGATGGACTTTCTTTGAGCGATAGGAGGTTTGAGGAGATTATAAATAAAAGGCATGTGGCAAGGTTATGTTTGGTTGAAGAGGAAGCGGCTCAGATAAAATTTCTTGGAGTAATAGCTCGAAAGATTAGAGATCATGCTATAAAGGTTGTAGGTGATGATCCTATTGGAGCACTTTTTAGCGAAGGACGTAGAAGTAAGTGGCATAATTATCTAACAAAATGACATCCAAGTGTTCGTCTTCTTTTTGATGCGGTTTTTAGGATTAGGAGACCGGTGTTGGCCATGTTTGAGGTTTCTGCAATTGTTTGATTTGTGGAAGTAATTTTTGAGAGTTCTTGGATGATTTTTTTGAGGGCCGGAATGCCTTCTTTTTTTATTAATTTACGATTTCTGACGATACCGGCATATTTCCACATTAATTTTTGGATCTCTTTGTGGAGTTTTTTTGCCAGTTTTGTTTCTTTTGAGTTTTTTGGTGAGAGTCGTGGTCTGTCGATTGTTATGATTTTTAATTTCTTTGATGGTTTTAGTTTTTTTATGATTTGATTGCTAAAAACCAATGCTTCGAGGAGTGAATTTGAAGCGAGGCGGTTTGCGCCGTGGACTCCGGTTCTTGTGACTTCACCGAATGCGAAGAGGTTTTTTATTTTGGTTCGGCCTGAGAGATCTGTTTTTACTCCTCCGCAGAGGTAATGGGCCGCCGGTGTTACCGGGATTGGGTCACGAGCCATGTCGATTTTGTATGATCTTAGTTTTGCGTAGATTTTTGGGAATCTTTTTTTGAGGAATTTGCGATCTTTGTGCGAAATATCGAGGTAAACAGGTCCTGATTCGAGTTCTTTGTAAATTTCTTTTGCGACAATTGATCTTGGGGCCAGGTCTTTGAGCTTGTGTCGGTTTTTCATGAATCTTTCACCTTTGGAATTCAGAAGTTTTGCGCCTTCTCCTCTTACGGTTTCTGAAATGAGAAATCTTGGGGTCGTTCGTTTGGCGAGTGCGGTTGGGTGGAATTGGATGAATTCCATGTCTTTTGTTTTGCATCCGGCCTTTATTGCCATTGCGATTCCATCACCCGTTGCTATTGCCGGATTGGTTGTGTTTGAATAAATCTGTCCGATTCCTCCGGTTGCGAGAATAGTTTGGTCTGCGAAGACATTATCGACTTTGTTTCTGCGGATTATTTGAGCTCCGTAGCATGTTTTTTTGTGAGTGATTAATTTGAGTGCGAAGCAGTTTTCCAGGATTTGGATGTTGAGATGTTCTTTTACTCTTTTTATCAAGATTCTTTCAATTTCCTGACCGGTATAATCTCCAACATATGCGATTCTTCTTTTGTTGTGTCCTCCTTCTTTTGCGAGTTTGAGCTTGTTTTTATCTTTTTCAAATGCCACTCCGAGGTCGATGAGTCTATATATTGCTTCAGCTGAATTTTCGATCATAAATCTGACCGCTTTTTTGTCATTGTGGTGGTCACCGGCTGTGACGGTGTCTTTTATGTGTTTTTCTACGTCGTCGGTTTTGTCGAGAACTGCGGCGATTCCTCCTTGGGCGAAGTTTGTGTTGGAATCAATTAACTTTTTTTTTGTAATTAGAATAACTTTACCTTTCTTTGCGGCATGGAGGGCAAAGTTGAGTCCGGAGATTCCTGAGCCAATAACGAGAAAGTTTGTTTGCATGATCGATCGTTAGCATATAGTATTTGCGGGTTATGAAAAAGCCAGAATTATTGGTTCCTGCCGGGAATCTAGACAAATTGAAGATCGGGTTACAATATGGGGCTGACGCCTTTTATCTTGGGCTGCCAACATTTAGTATGAGGAGTGGTGGACAGAATTTTACTGAAGAAGAATTGATGAAGGGGGTGAAATTGATTCGTGCTGCCGGGAAGACTTTGTATATCACGATAAATATTTTTCCTCGAGGTTTGAAGGTTGAGGCTTTCAAGCATCATATTGAGTTTTTGCGTGATGAGGTGAAACCTGATGCAATTATTCTTGCGGATCCGGGCGTTTTGGAAATTGTTCGAGAAGTTTATCCGGAGGTGGAGGTGCATATTTCGGTTCAGGCGAATGTTTTGAATTGGAGGGGTGTGAAGTTTTGGCAAAAGCAGGGTGTGACTCGTGTGATTTTGCCGAGAGAGCTGATGATGAAAGAGATCCAGGTGATTCATGAAAAGGTTCCCGATATGGAACTTGAATTTTTTGTGCATGGGGCTATTTGCGTTGCTTATAGTGGGCGATGTTTGATTTCTGCTTATATGACAGGGCGAGATGCGAATCAGGGGCAGTGTGCGCATAGTTGTCGCTGGAAATATCGGCTTGAGGAGGAAAAACGTCCCGGTGAATATATGCCGATTGAGGAGGACGAGCACGGAACGCATATTATGAATTCTCGTGATATGTGTTTGTTGCCGTATTTGAAAGAATTGATGGATGCGGGAATTTGTAGTTTTAAGATCGAAGGGCGGAACAAAACTGAGCATTATTTGGCTTCAGTGACGAAGGCTTATCGGAAGGCAATTGATGATATGGCGGAGGGGCGCGATTTTGATGAAAGTTTGATGGATGAAGTGAAGAAGACTGCGAATAGGGGATTTATCCCCGGTTTTTTGAAGGGATTCCCCGGGGAGGGAAATATTTATTATGAAAAAAATGCTCCGATTTCAACCCATAAATTTATTGGGATAGTGAGGGAGATTTTGGATGGGGGAATGTATAGAGTTGAGATTCGAAATCGATTAGAAAAAGGTGAAGAGATTGAAATTATGACTCCTTCGGATCAGTTTTTGATGAAAATTGAGGAAATGTTTGATATGGAAAACGAACCTGTGGATACGGTTCATGGAGGGGCGGGGGATAAGGTCTTGAAGTTGAAGGAAGGGTTGCCTGTTGGGGCTATACTTCGAGTCCAAGTTTCTGAATAAGTTCGTCTGCGTCTTTATCAAAATCATCGGTCCTGTGGAAAATCAGATTTGAGCTTTTTATGTAGCGGTCGTTTCGTTCTTTATAGAGTTGTGCTATTTCTTCTTCTAAGGTTTCTTGGTTGGTGAGTGGGGCTCTGTTCGGATCGTCTTTGATGTATTTGATGAAATCTTTTGGTTGTCTGTAGAGATAAATTATTTTGCCGTTTTTCTTTAGTTCAATTTCGTTGTCTTTGTCTATTATTGCTCCGCCGCCTGTTGCGATCACTGTATTGTCTAGAGTTGCGATTTTTGCGATGACTTCAGATTCTTTTGCTCGGAAATATTCCCAACCTTTTAGATCTACTATTTTTGCAATTTTCTTTTTTTCTTCTTTTTCGATTTTATTATCTGAATCTACAAATTTCCATTTGAGTTTTTTTGCTAAATTTTTTCCTAGTTGTGTTTTTCCGCTACCGCGTAGGCCGGTTAGTACTATATTCATGATTGTGATCAAAGTGGTGTAGGAATTGTAGAGTTAAAGCGAGCGCAAGTAAAGTAATTGCTCCACTGACTATTAATGGGACGTGATATCCGAGTGATTCTCCCATTGGTCCAAACATGATTGCGCCGGTTGCTGAACCTATTGTAGCAGTAAATGTGAAAATACTTGCATTTCCCCCTATTCGTTTTAAGTCAAATAGATTTGTAATCCCATAATATATGAAAAAGAACATTGCTGCGTCTCCGATTTCGTGAAAGATTCTGAAGAATGCGGATATGATGGGGTCGTTTATTGTCATCAAAATGTGTCCTGCTCCACTCATGAAGAGTCCGGTCACAAGTATGTATTGCGTTTTCCATTTGTGGAGTTTTTTTGAAATTATTTGAGTGGCCAGGGCCATCGTCATGATCGCAAACCCCATATATAAGCCCATTTGGAGGTTTGTGAGTTTGAGTGTTTTTTTGAGGAAAAGTCCATAAGTTGTTGATTCTGCTCCGAAATGGATTGCAAAAAGGAACATTATTAATAGGAAAAATAAGATTTTTGGTTTGAAGATGTCTTTTTTGTATTGTAATAATGCAAATTGTGCGGTTTTTGTTTTTGGGAGGGTGATTTGGCTTATTATGGTCATTACCAAGAAAGCTATTGCGA